>CAXTDA010000072.1:0-12817 GCA_964242935.1 uncultured Burkholderiaceae bacterium
CCCGCCGGCAGCGCCGGCAAGAGCCGATGAAGCGACCGACGGCCCCGCCGCATCGATGCGGCGCCTGAGCGGCGCGGGCCTCACGCGCCGCATCGCAGCCCAGGCCTGGCCCGTCCTCGTCGGTCAATGGGCGTCGATCGCCTTCGGCGTCGCCGACACCGTGATGGTCGGCCATTCGTCGCCGCAGGACCTCGCCGCGATGGCGCTCGGCGCGAGCATCTACGCGAGCGTCTTCGTCGGGCTGATGGGCGTCGTGATCGCGCTGACGCCGATCATCGCGCAACACTTCGGCGCCGAGCGCCACGGCGAGATCGGCGCGACGTACATGCAGGGCCTGTGGCTCGCGGTCTGGCTGACGGTGGTCGGCGACGTCGCGATGGGCTTCCCCGACGTGTGGCTCGCGATGAGCGCGGTCGACGCCGGCGTCACGACGCGCGTCGCGGACTACCTGCACGCGCTGATGTTCGCGCTGCCCGCGGCACTCGTGTTCCGCACCGTCTACGCGCTCAACGTCGCGGTATCGCGGCCGAAGATGACGATGGCGATCAACCTGATCGGGCTCGCGGTCAAAGTCCCGCTCAACGACGTGCTGGTCTACGGCAAGCTCGGCCTGCCGGCGCTGGGCGCCGCCGGTTGCGGCTATGCCACCGCGATCGTGATGTGGCTCTCGTGCGGCATCGCGCTGGTCGCGCTGTCGCGCGACGCGTTCTATCGGCCGTTCGCGATCCGCTTCGACTGGCCGCGCTGGGCGCGACAGCGCGAGTTGCTTCGGCTCGGCATCCCGACCGGGCTGTCGTACATCGTCGAGGTCACGTCGTTCACGTTCATGACGCTGCTCGCGGCCGGCCTCGGCACCACCGTTACGGGCGGCCACCAGATCGCGGCCAACCTCGCGGCCTTCTGCTTCATGCTGCCGCTGTCGCTGTCGGTCGCGACGTCGGCGCTGGTCGGCCAGGCGATCGGCGCGAAGGACGCGATCGCCGCGCGACGCACCACCCGCGCCGGTCTTCGGCTCGCGGGCGGCATCGCGCTCGTCGTGTCGAGCGGGTTGTGGTTCGGCCGGACGGGCATCGTCGGGCTCTACAGCGACGACGCGGCCGTGCGGCAGGTCGCCTTGGGGCTGATCGGCTTCGTCGCGGTGTTCCACTGCTTCGACGCGATCCAGGCGATGTCGGGCTTCGTGCTCCGCGCCTACAAGCACGCGCTCGCACCGATGGTGGTCTACACCGTGTCGCTGTGGGGCTTCGGCCTCGGCGGCGGCTGGTGGATCGCGTTCCATCCGGTCGTCGGTGGTCGGCCGCTCGGCGCCGAGGGGCTGTGGGGTGCCGCCACCCTCGGGCTCGCGATGGCGGCGCTCGTGCTGCTGGTCTGGATGGTCCAGGTCAGCAAGAAGCCGCTCGCGACCTGACCCGGTCTATCGACGCACCGGCCAATACAACGCGTCGGCCTTGTCCTGGCTCGTGATCACGGCATGATCGGGCACCTTGACCCCGTCTCGCAGCGTCACGTCCACGACGATGGCGCCCTCGCCGATGGCGACATCGTGACCGACCTTCGAGCGGAACAGGATCGCGTTGTCCGCGATATCGAGGCGGTCACCGACTTCGAGTGGTCCATGGAAGACCACGTTGTGCCCGGCCTTCAGGTTGGCACCGATGACGAGCGACGTGTGTTCGAGTGCGTGGAACGTCACGCGATCGTCGATGCGGGCATTCGCCCCGATGACGATCGGCGTGCCCTCGTCCGCACGGATCGACGTCCGCCGGCCGACGGTGCTGCCGCTTCCGAGCCGCACGTCGCCGACGATGCGGGCGAACTCCGAGACGACGACGTTGCTGCCGAGGGTCGGCATCGTGCCTTTGGGATTGAACGAGGTCTTCGGCGCGACGGAGATGCCGGTGACGCTGTCGAAGCCCTCGACCTCGTAAAGCCTGCCGTAATGCTCGGCGAACTCGCGATTGACGTGCAGCACGTCCTCCTGGAATTTCGCGTGGGCGTCGGTCTTCAGCGGCAACGCATCCGCTTCGGCCTGCGACCGGATGATGCCGCCGATCGGCACGATGCGATTCCTCGGAATCCGCACGTTCGAGACGATCGCGCCGTGCAGCACGAAGGCGCCTTCCTCGAGCGTCGAGTTTTCGACCCGCGCGCGGAAGCCGACGAACGTGAACGGGCCGATCGACGAATTCACGATCACCGCCTGATGAGCGATGCTGACCCGCGACGCGGTGCTGCTCGAGCGCGAGCCGCAGGCGGTCGGAACGCCGGGCGCCTTCCGCAACGCGAGGAACAGGATGTTGTCCTGCAGGTTCGTCTCGTCGCCGATGCAGATCCGCGTGTCGGGATCGGCGCGCACGATCGTGTTGCCCGAGATGAAGACGCCTTGGCCGATGCTGATCGCCCCGAACGATTCGACGAGCGGGCTGACGAAGCTGCGGTTGACGACGGCGCTCACGGGGGCGGAGATCTCGACCAGCGATCTCGATGCCGACTGGGAAGCCGCGGTCGCCGCGACCGGTGCGCGGTTGGCCGTCGCCGGATCGGTGCGGGGTGCAGGGTCCACCGCGCACCCCGCGAAGGCGGCGCACAGCACGGAAATCGACGAGGCAGAGCGAATGCGCGTGTACATGTCGGTTCCTTTCCAGTCGAAGCGGATGGTTGGTCGGGTGGGACGAGGAAGCGCTTCCCGCGCGTGCGGTCAGCCGTCGAGTCGCAGGAAGTGCTCGCGATAATGCTGCAGCTCGTCGATCGACTCGTGGATGTCGGCGAGCGCCTCGTGCTTCTGGTGCTTCTTGAACGACGCGGCGACTGCCGGCTTCCAGCGCTTGCACAGCTCCTTCAGCGTGCTCACGTCGAGGTTGCGGTAGTGGAAGTAGGCCTCGAGCTTCGGCATCGCGCGCGCCATGAAGCGACGGTCCTGGCAGATCGAGTTGCCGCACATCGGCGCCTTCCCGCGCGCCGCGTGCGGCTTCAGGAACTCGAGCAGCGCCGTCTCCACGTCGGCCTCGGTCCAGGTCGACACCCTGACGCGTTCGGTCAGGCCCGAGCGCGCGTGGGTGGCGGTGTTCCAGCCGTCCATCGCGTCGAGCACCGCGTCGCTCTGATGGATCGCGTACACCGGCGCCTCGGCGATGATCCTCAGCTGCGCGTCGGTGACGACGACCGCGACCTCGATCACGCGATCGTGGTCCGGGTCGAGCCCGGTCATCTCCATGTCGACCCAGATCAACGGCGTCGTGTCGGCTTTCGCCAACGCGGTAAGGCCGGCCGGCTTGTCGTCTTGTGACATAATTTTTGGTTTCGTGAGGGGCTCGCCGATGCGGTTCGTCGGGAAGTTGGACGACGCGTGGACGACGGCGCGCGAACGACGACGGCGAGGATGCGACGCAGGGCGCGCGGCTCGACGGAATCGGGCGCGCGGCCGGTACGAATCGGATCGGATGTTGCCACATGTTCACCACCCTCTTCATCGCGGCTCTGCTGCTGACGACCGTCGGCAAGCTCTGGCTGTCGTCGCGCCAGCTGAAGCACGTCGCCGCCCATCGCGCGACGGTTCCGGCCCGCTTCGCCGAGCGCGTGTCGCTCGACGCGCACCGGAAGGCCGCCGACTACACGGCCGCACGCACGCGGGTCGCGATGTGCGAGACGGTGGTCGGCGCCGCAGTCCTCGTCGCATTGACGCTGCTCGGCGGACTGCAGGCGATCGACGACGGGCTCGAGCTATTCCTCGGCTCGAGCCCGTCGCTGTGGCGCGGGCTGGCGCTGGTCGCGGCGGTCTCGATCGTCTTCGCGATCGTCGACCTCCCGTTCGCGCTGTACCGCCAGTTCCGCCTCGAGGCGCGCTTCGGCTTCAACCGCATGACGCTCCGCCTCTTCTTCGCCGACCTGCTGAAGAGCACGGTGCTCGGCGTCGCGATCGGCGGCCCGCTGGTCGCGGCGACGCTGTCGCTGATGAGCGCCGCGGGCGACCTGTGGTGGCTCTACGCATGGCTGCTCTGGATCGCGTTCAACCTGCTGCTGCTCTGGCTCTACCCGACGGTGATCGCGCCGCTCTTCAACAAGTTCGAGCCGCTCGCCGACATCGGCCTGAAGGCGCGCATCGAAGGCCTGCTCGCGCGCTGCGGCTTCACGTCGAAAGGCGTGTTCGTGATGGACGGCAGCAAGCGGTCCGCGCACGGCAACGCGTACTTCACCGGCTTCGGCTCGGGGAAGCGCATCGTGTTCTTCGACACGCTCGTCAGCCGCCTCGACGGCGACGAGATCGAGGCGGTCCTCGCGCACGAGCTCGGGCACTTCGCGCGAAAGCACATCGTCAAGCGCATCGCGTGGTCGTTCGCGATCAGCCTCGCCGCGCTGATGCTGCTCGGCTGGCTCGCGCGGCAGCCGGGCTTCTATCTCGGCCTCGGCGCGGACCCGGTGATCGGCATGCGCGACGTCTTCGCGCTGCTGCTGTTCTTCCTCGTGCTGCCGGTGTTCACGTTCCCGCTGGCGCCGCTCGCGAGCCTCGCGTCGCGCCGCCACGAGTTCGAGGCCGATGCGTACGCGGCCGAGCATGCCGATGCCGACGACCTGATCCGCGCGCTCGTCAAGCTCTACGAGGACAACGCGTCGACGCTGACGCCCGACCCGCTGCACTCGACGTTCTACGACTCGCACCCGCCGGCGGCGCTCCGCATCGGGCGCCTTGAGTCGCTCGCGCGACGACCGCGCGGCGCGGCGCTGGTCGCGCAGGCCGTCTGACGAGGAAAGCATCTCCATGAAGACCCTTGAAGAACTGCTTGCATCGCATTGCCGACCACTCGAAGGCGAGCACGCGCTGAGCATCGACGCCGTGCGCGCGCAGCTCGTCGCGCTGCCGGAATGGACGACCAACGGCGACCGCATCCACCGTCGCTATGCGTTCGCCGACTGGTGGGAGACGATCGCGTTCGTCAACGCGATCGCCTGGGTGGTCCACCGCGAGGACCATCACCCCGAGCTGACCGTCGGCTATGACAAGGTCGACGTGCGCTTCGACACGCACTCGGTCGGCGGCATCTCCGAGAACGACTTCATCGGTGCGGCGAAGCTCGACGCGCTCTACGCGGAACGTCCGAAGGCGCCGTCCCGTTGAGTCGTGAGCCGACTGCGGCATGACCCAGCGCGGACGGATCGTCGCGGCGCATGGCCGGCACTACGTCGTCGTCACCGAAGCCCGCGAGCGCCTGGTCTGCTTCACGCGCGGCAAGAAGAGCGAGGCCGCGTGCGGCGACCTGGTCGAGGTCGAAGCCACCGGCGCCGGACAGGGTGTCCTCGCGAGGATCGCACCGCGTCGGAACCTGCTGTCGCGTTCGAACGGCTTCCGCACGAAGCTGCTCGCCGCGAACCTCGACCAGATCGCGATCGTCGTCGCGACGTCGCCGCCGTTCTCCGAGGAGCTGCTCGGCCGAACGCTGGTCGCCGCGGCCAGCGTGGACGTGCCGGCACGGATCCTCCTGAACAAGATGGACCTGGTCGACAAGGTCGACGCGGCGCGCGCGACGCTCGCGCTCTATGCCGGGCTCGGCTATGCGGTCGACGAGATCTCGATCCGCACGGACGCCGACGGCGTCCGGGTCCACACGTCGACGCATTTCCACGGCAAGACCTCGCTGCTGGTCGGTCAGTCCGGGATGGGCAAGTCGTCGTTGCTGAACATCCTGGTTCCCGATGCGCAGGCTGCGACGCGCGAGATCTCGGAAGCGTTGCAGACCGGCAAGCACACGACGACCGATGCCCGCCTGTACCTGCTCGCGACCGACGGGGACGTGACGGGCGGCGCGGTGATCGATACGCCCGGCTTCCAGGAGTTCGGGCTCGCGCATCTCACGCCCGGCACCGTCGAACGCGGCTTTCCCGAGCTGACGCCGTTCCTCGGCAAGTGCCGCTTCGCGAACTGCGCGCATCTGCAGGAGCCCGGCTGCGCGGTGATCGCGGCCCGCGACCGCGGCGACGTGACCCCGCGCCGCTATGAACTGTTCGCGAAGCTGACGCGCGAGAGCAGCACGTTCCGCGATCGTTGAGCGATGCCGCTGCTCGTCCGCGTCGACAACCTGATGATCGCGACGCTCTGGCAGCGGATGCTCGAGACCGAGGGCATCGCGTGCGACATCCGCAACCGGTACATCGGCGCCGCGGTCGGCGAGTTGCCGGCCGACCAGGTCGCGCCGCAGCTCTGGGTGCGCCGCGACGACGACCTGACGCGCGCGCGGCAGTTGCTCGACGCGTTCCGCACGCCGCTGGCCACGGCCGCCTGGTGCTGCTTTTCATGCGGCGAGCTGGTCGAGGGGCAGTTCTTCCAGTGCTGGAACTGCGGCGCGGTACGGCCCGATCGCTGACGCTACTTCGGCACGCCCGGCGCCTGACCCTTCAGGATCCTCGCGACCGACATCCCCGGCGGGAAGATCGCCCACTGCGGATCGAATCCGGGCGCGAGCCGACGGAAGCTGTCGGTCGCGACGACCGCATCGAACGCGCCGTCGTCGTCGCCGTACATCTTCGCGAACGTGATCGCCGGCCACTCGTTGCCCTCGAAGCTGCCGAAGTCCTCGATCGGATCGTTGCTGTCGTGCTTGACCATCGTCCTGCCGCTCGGCGGCAACGGCGGCAGCCGCGCGACCTGGTGCTGCCACGTCGCCTTGTGATCCGGATACCAGCGGATCCGGCCGTCGACCATCGTGCCCGCCGGAAAGCCGTAGACGCCGAGGCGTCGCACGTCCCAGCCGCCGTTCCGTCCGATGCGCTTCTCGAAGCGGAAGCCGAAGCGCATCACCGCCTCGAGATCCGCCTTGCCCTGCGCGCCGATTGGGAGGTCGAGCGTGAACAGGTAGCCCCACATCTGGACCATGAACGCGTTCATCCAGCCGGTCGTGATCACCGAACCGTCGGGGCCGGTCCCGTACGTCGCATCGGAGCAGAAGAGACCGAGCGCGTTCTTCGCGCCGCCCGTCGCATACGGCGAGTAGATCAGCCGCGATTCGTCGAACGTCCCGTCGATGAAGCGTTCCTTGTAGATTCGCGCGTTCGCCTCGACCGACGCGACGATCGCGCGGAAGCTCGGGTGATCCTTCGGCAACACCGACAGCAGCTGACCGCGGGCAACCAGGACCCACGCGGCGGCGCGGGTCTGGTAGCCCGAGTCGGTGCGGATCAGCGACAGCGCCCCGAGGCGCCCGATGTCGACGCCGAACAGGTAGTTCCATGCGTCCCACAACAGCATCTCGTCGAGGTAGTACGGCTCGCCGGTGAGCAGGTAAGCGACGAACAGCGCGTGCGGCTGATGCGCCTGGTCGGGCTGGTAGCGGTTCTGCTGCGAGTTGTTCAACAGGTCGCCCTTGCCCGACGACGTGACCGACGCGTACGGATGGTCGGTGTAGACCGGCGCCCTGCCCGTCTTCTCGTCGCGGTAGTGGACGGGCCACGTGAAGAACGCGTCGGCCTCCGCGATCGTGTTCATCACCGCGCGGCGGTCGCCGGACGCGAGCGCGCGCGCAGCGTGCGCCGGCACGATGCCGATGTTCGGATTCGCGCCGGTGGTCGCCATGTACGCGGGCACCGTGCCGATCCCGTCCGGCGCGACCTTCTTCGGAAAGCTGGTCGGCAACGACGCGAGCACGCCCTCGGGAATCTGGACGCCGATGTTGAGACCGGACCGCCGCCTGACGTCGTCGGTCATCGCCGGGACGACCGACGCGCCGCCGTCGGTGCGAAACGGACCGTGCTTCGAACGGCCGTACGCGAGCAGCGTCATCTCGCCGTCGAACACCGTCTTGGCGTCGACCGCGATGCGGTACCTGCCCGACCGGTCCAGCGCCTGCGGCCCGTGCATCGACCCGTTCTCGAAGACCACCGTGGTGCCATACGACGTGCGGTAGACGCGTGCCGTGACGGACGGCTTCTCGACGACGAGCACGTCCGCGGTGCCGGACACGCTGCCGAAGTCGCTCGTGATCGCGACGGTCGACGGCCCGGCCGCGCAGCCGATCGACGGCATCGTCGCCGCGAGCCACGCGACGCAAGCGACGATCGCGCACACCGCTCGGCGACGGTCGATCGCGATCATCGCGGATCGCCCGGCGCGGTGCGCGAGCCGGCGTCCTCGTCGACCGGCATCCGGCCCGGCCGCGACTTGCCCCACAGCACGTGGAACGTGAACGTGCAGACCGCGACCAGGCCGCCGACCGCGTGGACCCAGTGCAGCGCATCGTGCCCGGCCTCGGGCCCGTACATGAGCCAGAGCGCCGTGCCGATCAGCATCGTCAGCATCGCCAGGCTGAGCGAACCGGCGACGCGGCCGCGCGCGGCGCGCAAGGCGACGACGACGTGCTGCGACAGCGCGCTGCCGATCAGGATGCCGGCCGGGACCGCCGTGACCCCGTGCGCGATCCACCAGAAGCGCGTGCGCGACGGCGGGGCCGCGAGCCAGTCCGTCATCGCGAACCACACGGCGCCGGTCACGGCACACGCGGCGAGGACGACGTAGATCGAACGCCGCTGCCAGCGCGCCATCCGGCCTGGACGCGGCGGGCGCGTCATGCGGGGCGCCGGCTAGTCGACGTCGTTGAACACATAGAGCGGCTCGTCGATGGAGTCGAGCAAGACGATCCGCTCGCGCCCGGCATACCACTGCAGGCGTCCGTACGCCGCGTTCTCTCGCTGCGAAGGCCTCGCGCCGCTGACCAGGACCTTGCCGCGGGCGCCGGTGCGCGGGTTCCACGTCAGGAACGCCGACCGGTCGCGCAGCGGAACGTAGAGCAGCTCGTCGACGACGGACGGCTTCAGCGGCAGAGCCGTCGCGCCGGTCTCGTCGTCGTACGCGTAGATGCCGTCGAAGTTGCTGTTGCCGTGCCCGCCGCCGGTGCCGTAGAAGAGGCCGGTCGCGTCGTCGTAGGCACCGCCGGACCAGGCCTGCATGATGCCGCTGATGGCGCCGTACTCGATGTACGGCGGCATGTAAGCCCGGACGGCAGCGGCAACGGTCCGGCCGTCCTTCATCTGCGACCACGTGCCTTTTTCGGTGGCCGCGTGTGCCTTGTAGAACGCATCGCCGGTGCCCACCAGCTGCGTGACCGGGACGACGTCGGCGGTGGTGGCAACGGTCGATGTGACGAGGGCCGGTGTCGCGATCGCCATGAAGCCGACGAACCAGCACTGCTCCGCGAAGCCGCAATCCGGGTCATCGGCCTTCATCGACGATGACCGCATGTCGGCGCCTGCAGGGTTGGATTGGCGTCCCCAGCGGGATTCGAACCCGCGTACCTACCGTGAAAGGGTAGTGTCCTAGGCCTCTAGACGATGGGGACCGCGTACTGCCCGGTCGGTCGCAGCGGACCGCGCTGCGCTTCGATTGGTGGAGGTAAGCGGGATCGAACCGCTGACCTCTTGCATGCCATGCAAGCGCTCTCCCAGCTGAGCTATACCCCCGCACGAAGGGCGCGATTATATGCGAATCGAGCCGCCGCGCAAAAGACCGGGGGACGTTCAACCGCCGATCCCATCGAGGCCGGCCGTGACCGCTTCAACCACGCGGTCGCGGCCGAACAGCGCCAGCGTCGCGTCGAGCGACGGCGTCTCTTTCTGGCCCGCGACCAGCACCCGCAGCGGGATCGCGATCTGCGGCATCTTGAGTCCGTGGGCGGCCAGCACCGACTTCAGCAACGCCGCGAGCGCGGCGCGATCCCACGCGACGCTGGTCGACTGCGCGACGAAGTCGCGGAGCGCCGGGACGATCGCCGGCGTCACGGTCGCGGCCTTCAGCGCGGGATCGATCGTGACTTCGCGATAGAACAGCATCGCCGCATCGGCGAGCTGGACCAGCGTGTCGCAACGATCCTTCATCAACGCGACCACCGCGACGAGATGGTCGACGTCGGCGGACGCGCCGCGCGCCGCGATCATCGGCAGGACCAGCGTCGCGAGGCGCCGGTCGTCGGCGGCCTTGATGTACTGGTTGTTGACCCACGCGAGCTTCTTCGGGTCCCAGTGCGCGGCGCTCTTCACGAGGTGCGCCGTGTCGAACCATTCGACCAGCTGCTCGCGCGTGAACAGCTCCGCGTCGCCGTGGCTCCAGCCGAGCCGCGCGAGGTAGTTGACCATCGCCTCGGGCAGGTAGCCTTCGTCGCGGTACGCGAGCACGCTGACCGCGCCGCGGCGCTTCGACAGCTTCTGGCCGTCGTCGCCGAGGATCACCGGCACGTGGCCGAAGCGCGGCAACGGCGCGCCGAGCGCCTGGAAGATGTTGATCTGCCACGGCGTGTTGTTGACGTGCTCGTCGCCGCGAAAGACCTCGGTGATGCGCATGTCCCAGTCGTCGACGACGACGCAGAAGTTGTAGGTCGGCACGCCGTCGGGCCGCACGATGATCAGGTCGTCGATCTCGTGGTTCGAGATCGTGATCGGCCCCTTCACGAGGTCGTCCCACGTCACGTCGCCGTCGACCGGATTGCGGAAGCGGATCACCGGGTCGACGCCGTCGGGCACCGGCGGCAGCACCTTGCCCGGCTCGGGTCGCCAGCGCCGGTCGTAGTGCGGCTTCTCGCCGCGCGCGCGTTGCGCCTCCCGGACGGCTTCGAGCTCGTCGGGCGTGCACCAGCAGCGGTAGGCCGATCCGTCCGCGAGCATCCCGTCGACGACGGCCCGGTAACGGTCGAGCCGCTGCATCTGGTAGAACGGCCCCTCGTCGGCGTCTAGCCCGAGCCAGGCGAGCCCGTCGATGATCGCGGCCACGGCCTCGGGCGTCGAACGCGCGACGTCGGTGTCCTCGATCCGGAGGATGAAGCGGCCATCGAAGTGCCGGGCATACGCCCACGAGAAGATCGCGGTCCGCGCCGTCCCGAGGTGGAGGAAGCCGGTCGGCGACGGGGCGATGCGGGTACGGACCTCGGAAGCCATGCGGAGCGTTTCAATGCGATTCTGAAGGGTTCGACGGGCGTTCCGGCCGGCGCGACGGTGGCGGCATGTTACGGGATCGTCGCCATGCCTCGCGCGCGCGGGTCGACCGTCGGCTAAAGTATCCGGCGACGCATCCGACACCTTTCAGGCCAGAGCGATTCGCGCACGATCCCGCAACCGAGAGCATCAACCGATGACAAGCAGCGGGTCGAATCTTCCCGGGCGCGCGCGGTACGCTCGACGTTCGATGCATTCCACGATCGTGATGACGGTTGCGCTCGCCTGCACGGCCTGCGCCGCGCCGGTCGAGCCGGTCACCGCCGAGGCCCGCGTGATCGTCCGCTTAAAGGCGGGCACGCCCGATCCCGCGGACCCCGTCTTCCGCGAGGCGCTCGCCCGAACGGCGGGCGTCGAGCGCATCGACTTCATCCGTCCGATGTCGGGCGATGCCTACGTCCTCCAGGTCGGCTGTCCCGATGTCGATCCCGGCCGCCGGAACGATCCCTGCGCCGCCGCGCTCGACCGTCTCGGCAAGACGGACGCGGTGCTGTCGATCGAAGCCGACCGCCGCGAACGGATCAAGTGAAGCTCGCGCCCATTTCCGCGATGCCGCCCGGTGCGGCCGCTCGCGCCTCTTTCAAAGGTAACTCGTGACCCGTTCCCGCCTGCCGCAGGTCGTCGTCGCCTTGTCGCTCGCCGCCGGATTCGCTGGCGGTGCCGTCGGGGCGACCTTGGCGACCGGCACCCCGATCGTCCGCGAACCCGCGTCGACCGACCGCATCATCGTCAAGCTGCGCAGCGCCTACCGCGGCGAGACCGTACGCAACCAGCCGACGCGGCCGATGGCCGAAGACCGCGTCGGCGGCCTGTCGACGACCGCGGGGATCGCGCTCCGTGCGGTGCGACCGATGTCCGACGACGCGCAGGTCCTGGCCCTGCCCCGTGCGCTTCGCAACGAGACGGTCCAGAGCGTCGTCGATCGCCTGCGGCTCGACCCGACGGTCGAGTACGCATACGTCGACGTCCGCGAGCAACTGATGGCGGTCCCGAACGATCCGCTGTTCAGCCAGCAGACCTATCTGCAGGCACCCGCCTCCGCGCCGCTGGTGCCGGCCGTGAACGCGCCGGCGGCCTGGGACCTCACGAAAGGCACGTCGACCGCGGCCATTGCGATCGTCGACGTCGGCGTCCGCTTCGACCATCCCGATCTCGCGGGTCGCCTGCTTCCCGGCTACGACTTCGTCAGCGCCGACTGCACGCTCGGGTCGGGCAACTGTTCTGCCGCGATCCAGTACACGACGGCCAACGACGGCGACGGTCGCGACGCGGACGCGAGCGACCCGGGCGACTGGGTGACGGCCGCGGACGCCGCGACCAATCCGATCCTCTCGGGCTGCCCGGTCGAGGACTCGTCGTGGCACGGCACGCACATCGCCGGGATCATCGGCGCGGTCGGCAACAACGGCCTCGGCGTCACGGGCCTCAACTGGAACGCGGCGATCGTCCCGGTGCGCGTGTCGGGCCGCTGCGGCGGCTATCGTTCCGACGTGGTCGACGGCATGCGCTGGGCGTCCGGACTGACGGTGCCGAACGTGCCCGCCAATCCGCGGCCGGCGAAGATCATCAACATCAGCCTCGGCAGTGCCGGCACGTGCTCGACGTCGGCGTATGCGCAAGCCGTCGCCGACGTCCTCTCCACCGGCGCGATCATCGTCGCGGCCGCGGGCAACGAGGATGCGTCGGTGATCCTTCCGGCGAGTTGCCCGGGCGTCATCTCGGTCGGTGCGGTGCGCGGCGACGGCACGCGCACGGTCTACAGCAACAGCGGCGCGGGCCTGACGATCATGGCGCCGGGCGGCGACTACTCGTCGGCGACCAACGACCGGCTGGTGTCGACCAACAACGCGGG
>CAXTDA010000073.1:0-3949 GCA_964242935.1 uncultured Burkholderiaceae bacterium
CGGCCCGCAACATCGGCCTGAAGCTGCGCTACGACGACTTCAGCATCGCGACGCGGGCCACCACGTTGGCCCTGCCGACGCAGGACGCGCCGCGCATCCGCCGCGTCGCCGGCGAGTGCGCGCGACGCGCACCGCTGGAGCGTCGGATCCGCCTCCTCGGCGTGCGCGCCGGGACGTTGATGCGGGTCGAGGAGGCCGCGGCGCTGTCGTCCGAGACGGCGCGGCGGCGGACCGGCGACCTGTTCGACGTGAACGCCGAAGCGGCCGACGAAGCGGGCAACTCGCTCCCGGGCGAGTGAAATCCGTCGGCGACGACATGGCGCGAAGGCAGCGATCGGCCCCTGACCTTTCGGCTCGCTGGCGCCCGGGAATATTCCCGTCGAAAATTCGACACCGCAATTTTTGAGCTGATGTACCGTTCCGAGTCGGCTTCGTGATGGCGGACCGTTTCGAGTGGTGTCCGCGCTGATCTACACGTCACGGGCAACCATGCGAGTGTCGGATTCGCGGCATCCACTACCCGGCTTTCCATCGATCGAATAGCAGCCCGGGCGTGAACACGTAGTCGCGTCGTCGCGTTCTGGAACGAAGCAACGCGTCGCGGCTCACGCACGCGCAGCTTTGATTGGGGGATCCCATGTACGACAGCAGAAGGATGTCGTCGGATCAGTCGAGCGAGTCGCCAGCACGGGAAGTTCACGAGCCGTTCCCGACCGGCACGTCGCAGAGTGGCTGGACCCTAATCCTCGATCTCGTCGACTCCGATCGTCTGGCCGTCGTGCTCAGCGACAGTCTCTGGCACTGCACTCGGGCGAACGGAAGCTGGCCGCCGGGCGCCGGAAGGGCATTGCCCGGTGCCATCGCCGAAGCGTTGTGCCGGGCCGCCAGCGGGCCATTGCGGCTGCAATTGCCATTCGCGCTCGACGCATGGTCCTGGGAACGTGAAGTTGCGTCGTGCGGTCATGGAGGTTCGAGCGTCACGGCCCGTTATCTGACCGACCCCCCGGCGACGGTCGACGTCCCGGCGCTGTCGATGCCGCTGGTCGTCATGGCCGGCGAATCGTCCACGCACCGTCATCTCGTCCTGACAGCGAAATCCCAGCAACGACCCATCGTCGTCACCGACGACACGCTGTCCGCTGCCCAGCGAGGCCAGCTCGACCGGTGCCTGCGCTTCCACTGGCGCAGTCCGATGCCGATATCGGAGGCCCTTGCAAGAACCTTGGATCAACTCGAGCTCCAGCGCGACTGCTGCCGGCTCTATGGCGACGGCCTCGCACGGTCGGGCGATGCTGAGCAGGGCTGGCGCCCCGTCACCGTGATGAGCGTCGATCTGGTCGGGTCGACCGTGCTCCTGCGCACGCTGGGCGCGGAGGCCTATTCGCAAAGGCTCCAGACGTATCACGAGATGGGGCGCGACGTCATCGCTCGCCATCAGGGCTATCTCGACAAGTTTCACGGCGACGACGGCCTCATGGGTTACTTCGGCTTTCCCCTCGCCGTCGAGGACGCTGCAGCGCAAGCCCTGACCGCGGCCTGGACCCTGGCTCACGATCTGGCCGACCTGCGACTCGACGTCCGTATCGGCGTGGCTTCGGGCAAGGTCGCCGTCAGCGCCCAGCAGCCCTTCGGGGCCGAAGTGCATCTGGCCGCGCGACTCCGATCGGCTGCGGCGGCGGGGCAGATCCTCGTGGCATCGTCGACGCGCGAACGCGTCGGTCTCCGTTTTCGATTCGAACCCGCGTCCGAGACGCTCGCAGTCCGCGACTTCGGCGACCAGCCGGCGTTGTACCGGCTGACCGGGCTGAGCGCCGCCGCGGTGAGGCAGCGGCACGATGGCGGCAGCGGGAACACATTCGTCGGTCGGAACCGGGAGCTGATCGCGTTGCGGGAAGCCTGGGCGGCCGCCTGTGCCGGACGAATGCAATGCCGTGTGATTCACGGTGAGGCCGGCGTCGGGAAGTCGCGTCTGCTGAATGAATTCTCGAAAGAACTCCTCGGCCGGGGTGAGCGATGCTTTTGCCTGACCGGACAGGCGCAAGCGACCAACAGCCCGTTCGCAGCCGTGGTCGATGCGTTGCGCCAGCACTGGGCGATCGATCGGAAGCTCGGGAGCGAGCGGCTGCGCGAGAGACTGGCCACCCTGCGGCTTCAGATGTCGAGCGACGATGGCGACCTAGAAGAGCTGACCAGCCTGCTGTTGCAGTCCCGGCAGGCGGACCGACCCGCTTCACCAGGCGGGCACCGGCGCTGGAGCGAACTCCTGTTCGACTGCCTGCGCGCGGTGATCGAAGCCGGTCCGATCTGCCTGCTGGTCGACGACGCGCACTGGATCGATCCGTCCAGCATCGACTTGTTGAGACGCGTGTGCGAAGTGTGCATCGACCGTCCATTGCTGCTCGTGTCCGGGGAGCGCGCCGATCCGGTCAAACAAGCGGTGTTCCCGACCGCCGAACCGCTCGACCTGCAGGGATTGAGCGACGAGGAGGCAGGTCAGCTGGCCCGGCAGCTCGGGGCGGGCTTGCCGGACCGGGTGCGGCAGCGCATCGTCGATCGGGCCGAAGGGATTCCGCTGTATCTCGAGGAATCGCTGCGCGTACTCATCCAGCGGGCAGGCGATGGCGACGGTGACGTTCCGGCCAAGCTCGAGGACCTCCTGATGGTGCGACTCGACGCGCTCGGGCCGGATCGAATGCTGGCCCAACTGGCCTCCGTGCTCGGGAGGGACTTCAGCACGGTCCATCTCGAGGCATTGCTGGCGAAGGAAGACCCCTTCGTCGACCGCGCGCGCCGACAGGGCGACCTCGGCTCGCTCGTCGGCAGCGGACTGCTGCAGGCGATCGACGGCCCGGTACCGGGATTCCGTTTCAAGCATGCACTGCTCCGGGACGCCGCATACGGATCGATCTGGACGCAAGACCGCAAACGGCTGCATGGCCTCTGCGCCGACGTGACCCAGACGAGCACGCCGGAACTGTCGAAACAACGTCCGGAGTGGGTCGCGCGCCACCTCGAGGCAGCGGGTCGGCTCGAGCAGGCATGGCACGCCTGGCTCGCGGCGGCACATCTCGCGGCGAGCCGCCACGCCCACGAAGAGACACTCGAACTCGCCCGCCATGCCGTGACGCTGCGGGCCTATGCGGCCGACGACCAGCAGCGCACCCGCGGCCTCATGCAGTTGCATCTGCTGTCCGCGTCGGCGCAGATCGCGCTACAGGGCTACGGCAGCGCGGAGGTCGAGGCGGCTTATCAAGCCGCCGAGCAGGCCGGCCTGCAGATGAAGGACCAGAGCTACGCCGTCCGCATCCGTCTCGGCCTCGAGGCGTGCTACGTGATGCGCGGAGACCTGCGTCGTGCCGCCGAACTGGCGCTGGCCGGCGTGGCGGCGACCGACTGGGTCCATGCCCCCCGGGTGGCGTTGCAGGCGCGATGGGCGTTGGCCAACGTACGTTTCCACCAGGGCGACTGGATGGCGGCTCTCGCCGGCTTCGACGAATGCCTTTCCCACTATCAGGTCGACCTGCAGCGTCGCAGCGGTGTGCAGGATCCGGCCATCATGTGCCTGGGTTACAGCGCATGGATCCACTACGAGCTCGGCCAGGCGAACGAGGCGTTGCGCCGTGTCGACCGGATGCTCGACCTCGCCCAGACGCTGCAGCATCCCTTCAGCACCGGCGTCGCCTGCGGATTCGCGGCGAGCATCAAGCGTCTCTGCGGCGACGTGGACGGCGCGTGGCCGCATGCCATCGAAGCGGTGCGAGTCTGCGAGCGAGGCGGCTTCCAGGCTTGGTTGGCGCATGCCTGGATGGTCCGCGGCCAGTTGCGTCACGACCGCGCCGAGCGGTCGGCGGGCAACGCCGACATGGACCGCGGTTTCGGACTGTGGGTCGGTGGTGGGGGGCGGGGGGCGGGGGGCCCCGCACCGCGCGCCCCGGGCGCGCAGGGCAGC
>CAXTDA010000073.1:3959-12802 GCA_964242935.1 uncultured Burkholderiaceae bacterium
GATCTCGTGCGCCACCTACCTGACGACGCGTGCCGAACTGCAACTGCGCGAGGGTGCGACCGAGCGCGCGGCGGCCAGCCTGGGCATGGCGTGGAACATCAGCCGGCAGATCGGGGAGCACTACTACCGGGCCGAAACACTGCGCCTGCAGGGGCTGTGCGCCTGGCAGGCGGACGATCTGCCGCGCGCGGAGCGGACGTTGACGAAGGCGCTCCGTCTGTCGACTCGTCAGAGCAAGCCCGGCCTTGCGTTGCGTTGCGCGTTGTCGCTCGGTGCACTGCAGGCGCGGCACGGGCGATCCCACACAGCGGCCGTTCGGCTGCGAAAGCTGCTGGACGCCTCGCCGCAACACGACGCTTGCCGGGACAGCCGCTGGGCCCGCCGAGCGCTGTCCTGCTGGGATGCCGGCGAAGCGTTCGCCTCGTCGACACACACGCCGTGGGAGCCGCGATGACTCGATTCGATCGTCCGGACTTCGAGTCGGATCTCTGGGACCTGCGGACGGCGGCAGGACCGGCGCGGTCGCAGGAGGAGCAGAACCGCCTGCTGTTCGACTGGTGGTGCGACAACGGCACGCCACCGTCCGCGGGCGCCCCCGCGCGGGAATCGGACCGGCTCGCCTTCATCCAGTCGCGAACCAGCAGCGTGACGCCGTTCCCGAGTCGCGCGATCCGCGCGGACGATCCGGCACCGCTCCTCACGGCCCGAGCGCCCGAAGGCTTCCGTACGGCCTATCTCGTCAGGGACGCCGATGACGTGCACGAAGCGCTGACCGATACCCGGACGTTCAGCAACGTCCCGTACGCGGCCCTCGGCGGTGCGAGCTTCTTGCTCGGCCAGGACCCACCGCAGCGGGGCGAGATCGACTGGCATGCCGAGCAGAGAGCCCTGATCACCGAGGCTTTCAAGCCTTATCTGGGAGAGCCGGCGCTGTGGGACGTCGCGCTCCGCGCGGTCGAGCAGGCGGCCCTGACCAGCCTCGTCAGGCCGCAGTTCGATCTCGCGCAATTCGCCGAGCAGGCGGCACTTCGTTACGCATCGCTGCTGTTCGGCTATGCGGTGCAGGACTTCACGTTGCTCCAGGACGCATCGCGGGCGACCTACCGCGCGCTGCAGTACGTCGCCGTCGGCCAGCATTTCGTCACCGAGCCACTGACCTTGCCCGCCGCGCAGGAGGCGCTCGGGCGTCTGATCGACCGCACGTCGGCGCTGGTCGACGAGTACACCCGGCTGGCCCGCTCGCCTCGCACGATCCATTCGCCACGACGCTTCGCGAGCGGTGTGCGCGACGACTGGCCGGTCGGCGTGCAGCCGTGGAGCGACCTCGGGATGTCGGCTCTCGGCGAGCCGTTGCTGAAGCGCCTCCCCGGGCTTCACGGGACCAGGAAGACCGACCGCGAACTCAGCGGCCGTGATCGCGCGATCGTCGCGTCCACGTCGCTGGCGGGCACGCTCGGGAACGTCCAGTCCGCGGTCTGTCTGGCGACGCGGGCGTTTCTCGAAGGGTCGGATGCAGCACTGCGAGAAGTCAGGAAGATTAACCAGGTCCCGCAAAACATCAGAGCGGAGGTCGAGAAGCATCTGGCGAAACATCCCCCGGTCACCGTTCTGCCGCGACGGACGCTCTTCGACTATCCACGCAAGGGGCAGGTCACCATTCCCGCTGGCGCCGACTGCCTGGTGCTGCTGGAAGGAACGGCCGGGTGCCCGAACGGGAAACCGCCGACGGACCGCGCCTGGGGTCAGGGCATGCACCAGTGCCTCGGTCGCGACTGGTCGATGCCGTTGATCGCGACGCTGGTGCACTACGCGCTGCGCCTGCCGGGTCTCGTGAACGCGCTCGACCCACTGACCGGCGAGCCGCTCGGCCTCGAGCGGCTCTGGGGGTTCGGGAGCACCCGGTACCCCCTGCAGTTCGAGCGCGATCGGTACCGGGTGCAGTCCAACCTGATCGTCTCGATGCGCATCAAGCCGCCGATCAGCGAGAACGCGATGGCGCTGCGGGCCTTGATCGCGGCGGCCGCGCCTCGAATCGAAGACCTCCTCGCCGGTTTCGGAGCCGTCCACTTCGCCTGGTTCGAATTCACCGACGGCGATCGGGATCTGGTCCTGCGAACGATCTTCGACGGCCAGTTCGAACCGTACGTCCTCCATTTCGCGTTGAAGGGCGGCGAGCTGTTCGATGGCCTGTTCCAGCACCTCGAAAATGCCCCGCCGTCGCCCGTCGCAGAGCACCCACAGGAATTCGTCGAGACGCTGCGCCGGCTCAATCGGGGTCCGTTCGGCGGCTACCTCTACAGCGCTTACCCGACGACCAAGGCGCAGAGCATCCGATGAATCCGGCGAATGTCCAGGCAATCGTGTTGCGCGCGCCGGAAGGCCGGGCCGTCGCCCATCTGATCCTTCCGGTCCCGAGCGGATACGGGAAGCGGGCGGCCGAAGTGCTCGGCCAGCTCCGGCCCTCGTTCGGGCTCGACCATTCATCGTCGGACCGGCTCAGCGTGGGCTTCGCCTTCGCCGGTCTCGAAGCGCTCGGCGTACCCGACGGCTACCTCGGCCTGTTCCGTGCCTTCGCGCCGTCCTTCGCGGCGGGCGCCATCCGGCGCAGCGTCGAATTGGGCGACTACGGCGACAGCGCCGCGTCGAACTGGCAATCGAGGTTCCGGCAGGAGCGCGCCCACGTCATTTTGTCTTGGCATGGCTCGGAGGACTTCGTTCAGCGGAGAGCGACCGGTTTCGCGGCCTATTGGCGCACGCAACTCAGCGGGACCGATCCCGTCGCTTCCGATGACAGCAGTGCCGGACCCGACGTTCCGCTGGTCGGCGTCCGTCTCGGCGCTCCGCCAGGCGAGGACGGGGAATGGGTGCACTTTGGTTTCCGCGACGGCATCAGCGACCTTCGCATCGACGAATACACGATCGGCCCGATGGCGCCGGATACCCGCATGCAGGCGCCTGGCGCGCTGGTGGTCGGACATATCAACGATGCGGGCTTCAACCGCTTCGCGCTCGGTACGGCACCGGCGAAGGTCAGGACGTTCTTTCACGACAGCAGTTTCGGCGTGCTGCGGCCGATGCGTCAGGACGTGGCGGCTTTCGAGGCACAGGTCGATCGATGGGCGGGGCAGCTTCGGGGGCAGGTTGCCGTCGAGGACACGAATCTGCGCGATTTCATCAAGGCCAAGCTGTGCGGCCGCTGGCCCAACGGCACCCGGCTCGTGCCGGGCGCGGTCGCCCCGTCCGATCCGAAGGACGTTGCGACGCTGGTCCTGGGTCTGGCGGGGGACGATGCCGGAGAAGGTTGTCCCTTCGGCTCGCACGTGCGGCGCATGCGCGCGGCGCCGGACCCGTTCGGTTTCGTCTACGAGCGCCCGCTCCAGCGTCGCAGCATGCCCTTCGGTACGGCCGCGTGGGCCGGGCCCGCGTCCGACGATCTGCCGCGCGGCCATATCGGACATTTTTTCTGCGCCAGCCTCGAGGACCAGTTCGAGCACCTCGTTGGACGGTGGGCCGCGCGGCCGCCACTGGCGTCGGCCACGAACGATACGGCGCTCGACCCTTTGAGCGGCCCGGAAAGCGATCCCCAGGCAGCCTTGCAGATCCCGTTGCAAGGGCAGGCGACGCAATCGCTGAGTGGGTTTCGCGCCTGGACGACCACGCTCGGCACGATGTACGCATGGCATCCGGGCAGGGCGGGATGGCAGGCGTTGATCGAGGACGACCTCACTCCCGAGGCCGACCTGCTGCCATGGCTGTGACCGACCCGCGGAAGCCGCGGGCACCGGACCCGTTGCGCGAGGAACCACCGGCCGACCGCTTCTGCGATCTGATCCTCAACGGCGGCATCGCGAGCGGTGTGGTCTATCCCTGGGCCCTGCTCGAACTGGCGCGTCATTACCGCTTTCGCAACATCGGGGGCAACTCCGCCGGGGCGATCGCGGCGGCCCTCGCCGCCGCCGCGGAGTACGGTCGTTGCAACGGCGTCGAGACCGCCTTCGAGCCGTTACGTCTGACGCCGCAGAACCTGGCTGAGACAGTCGATGGGAAGACCAAGCTGTTGCGCCTGTTCCAGCCCAAGCCGAGCCTGAGTCGATTGTTCGAGCTGTTCGTCACGCTGGTCGAAGACCCGCCCGAGGCGACCGTGGCGGCAGACCGCCGCAACCGGACCAAGTGGAATGCCGTCTGGGGGCTCCTCTTTCGGCTGCATGTCGCCCGCTACTTTCCCTTTCTGGTCCTGGCTGCGCTCGGAATCGTCTTCGTGACCACGTGCGCGTTGGGCTGGGTGTCCGGATCGATTTCGCTCCTGCTCGTCATCCTGCTCCTCGTAGCTGCGATCGCCCTGCTGATCGTGACCTCGATCGCGCGCGCACTCCAGGAGGTTGCTCGCAACGGCTACGGCTTGTGCCCCGGAAAGAGCCAGAACGACGGCGAAGAGGGACTCGTCGAATGGCTCCATCGGGGCGTCCAGCTTTCCGCGGGACGCGGTCGGGACGATCCCCCACTGACGTTCGCCGATCTCTGGGCCGCGCGCCGATTCGGCCGCGCTGGCCCGGTACCGCTGGAAGGGGGCTTGCAGCCGGAAGACGCCGGCATCGCCTTGCAGATGTTCGCCAGCAACGTCACGCAAGGACGTCCCGTCCGGTTGCCGTTGAACGACCCGAACACCCGCTTGTTCTATCGGCCCGATCAATGGGCCGCTTGCTTTCCCGAGTACCTCATGAAGGCGTTGTTCAAGGCCTCGACGCCTTACGGACCGATGCACCCCGGTGATCCCGATCCCTCGGACCCGAGGCTGGATCCCGGGCAGCGGAAGCTGGCCGCCGCACTGATGGAACTGCCGAGCGGAGGCATGCCGATCGTCGTGGCGACACGTCTCAGTCTCTGCTTTCCCTTCCTGTTCAGTTGCGTGCCGGTCTACGCCGTCGACTACGAGGACGCTCGCGGACAGCGGAAACTGCGCCAGTGCCTTCTGTCGGACGGCGGCCTCTGCACGAACTTCCCGATCCACCTCTTCGATGCCGCCCACCCGCGCTGGCCGACCTTCGGCTTTCTCCTCGACAAACGCTTGAAGGCGCGTGCGAAGCAGGCCTTGTGGCTCCCGAGATTCAACCTCCAGGGACGGGCGGACAACTGGCAGCCGGGCGTACCCGAGATGATCGACCCCGGTGAGGTGGTCCCGTCGCTACTCGATTGGACGTCCGGCTTGCTTGGTGGCTTGCTCGGTACGATGAAGGACTGGAACGACCGCGTCACGACCCGCCTGCCGCAGGTCCGCAACCGCGTCATCCGGCTCGCATTGCAATCCGGTGAAGGGCAGCTGAACCTGAGGATGCCGAAGGAGACCATCCTGCATATGGCGTACGAATACGGTGCACAGGCGGGGAAGAAACTCGTCGAGGCTTTCGCGCCCGACCGGCACGGCATCAAGCGCGCCTGGAAGGACCATCTCTACGTGCGCTCGATGATCGAATTGCGAAGCCTGCACCGGCATCTGCGGCGCTATGGACTGTCGGTCAGGAGCCGCGGAATCAACACGCCGCTCGCCGAACTGTTCGAAGCCCGAACGCCACCTCTGGCGGTCTACCGCGACACGCCGGATCCTGGGGCCACCGCGCTGACGGACGACCAACGTGACGCGCTCGACCAGGCCGTGCAAGCGGTCGAAGCGCTGGAGACGCGATTGACCGAATTGAACGAGCGATTCGGCCCGTATCGACCGGTCGTAGAGCCGGAGTTGCATCTGCGACCGCCGATGTGACGCGCGTCGGGAACCACGACGACTCTGCTTGAACCTTAGCACGACGCTGGCGCGCCTCGGGCCGTTTTCAGCGCGACGATCGGCGTTGCGCCGATGAACGGCGTGCCACAAGGTTTGCATCGTGCCGCGTTTTCTTGCGTCAGCATGGGCGTCCCTCCTGATCGACCGCTGCCGATGCCCGCCCAGCACCACGACTCCCCGACGACGCTCGCCTCGGTGGCCGAAGCGATCGAGCTGACCGCCTCGGTCGGCCTCGTCTACGTGTCGGACGGCGAGCCCGGCATCCGGCGCGTGCGACGCGGCGAGCGCTTCGCGTATCTCGGCACCGACGACCGCACGCTGCGCGACGCCAAGGTGCTGCAGCGCATCGCGAGCCTCGCGATCCCGCCGGCCTACGAACGGGTGTGGATCTGCGCGAAGGATCGTGGCCATCTGCAGGCCACCGGCTTCGACGTCCGTGGCCGGAAGCAGTACCGCTATCACGCCGAGTGGCGGGCGGCCCGCGACGGCGCCAAGTTCGAACGCATGATCGAGTTCGGCGAAGCGCTGCCGCGCCTGCGCCGGCGACTGAAGCGCGACCTCGCGCTACCCGGGTTGTCGCGCGACAAGGTGCTCGCGACGGTCGTCAGCCTGCTCGACGCGACGCGAATTCGCATCGGCAATGTGGAGTACGCCCGCGAGAACGCGAGCTTCGGCTTGACGACGCTGAAGAACCGGCACGTCAGCTTCATCAAGGACGGCCGCGCACGGTTCGCATTCAAGGGCAAGGGCGGCCTCGAGCACGACGTGACGATCGACGACAAGCGGCTCTCGCGCATCGTCCGCAACTGCCAGCACCTCCCGGGCCAGCAACTGTTCCAGTATCTCGACGACGACGGCGGCCGCCATCCGATCACGTCGGACCTCGTCAATGCCTACCTGCAGGACGCGATGGGCGAGGACTTCACGGCGAAGGACTTCCGCACGTGGAGCGCGACGCTGTCGGCGATCAGCCTGATGGTCGCGACGCCGCATCCCGAGCCGGTCAACGGACGAATCAGCGAGAAGGCGTTCAAGGCGGCGATCGTCACCGCGATCAAGGCGGTCGCGGCGGAGCTGCGGAACACGCCGACGGTCTGCCGCAAGTCGTACATCAACCCGATCGTGTTCACGGCCTGGCGCAGCGGTTCGCTGCACAAGGCGATCGAAGGCAACCTGAAGGGCGCGCCGCGAAAGGCCGAACAGTTCGCGCTCGCGTTCCTCCGGCAGGAAGCGAAGCTCGCCGTGAAGATCGCGAAGGCCGCGAAGAAGCAGGCTCGACGCGGCGTCCAGTGACCGCTCCGGTCGTTTGCTTACATTCGAGCGTGAACGTCGCTGCCGCGGAGCGGTCCATTCGCGTCCGCCCATTGTCCTTGCCCCAAATGGCCTCCGTCCTCGTCGATCGCTTGAAGTCCCCACGCTCCTGGCTGGCGCTCGGCGCCGCGGGTATCGCCGCGGCCCTCGCGGCCACCGGCTGCAGCAACCTCTCGGAGAAGGAGCGGGAGATCGTCTTCCGCATCGAGCCGGGCGTCGCCCGCTGGTACGACGGCCTCCCGGACGGCCTGAAGGAACTCGACCTGCAGGTCCCGCAGCCGTCGGCCGCCCCGAAGGCGATCGCGAAGCAGTCGGTCCACGCGTGGTGGTGGCCGTCGGCGCGGAAGGACGCGCCGGCGATCCTGTACCTGCACGGCTCGCGCTGGAACCTGACCGGGCAGCTGTTCCGCATTCGCGAGCTGCACGACCTCGGCTTCTCGGTCTTCGCGATCGACTACCGCGGCTTCGGCAAGAGCGAGGGCGACCTGCCGTCGGAGAAGGCGGTCTACGAGGACGCGCGGCTCGGCTGGGACGCGCTGGTCGGGCTCGAGCCCGACCCGCATCGCCGCTTCATCTACGGCCATTCGCTCGGCGGCGCGATCGCGGTCGACCTCGCGTCGTCGCTGTCGAGAGAATCGAAGAAGGCCGATGCGCCGGTACCGGCCGCGGGCCTCGTCGTCGAGTCGTCGTTCACGACGCTCGCCGACATCGCGCGGGCCCTGTCGTATCAGTGGCTGCCGATCCAGCTGCTGCTGTCGCAGAAGTTCGACGCGGTCGACAAGATCGGCGACGTGCGGATGCCGGTCATCGTGCTCCACGGCGACAACGATCGCTACGTGCCGGTCGGCCTCGGCCGGAAGCTCTACGACGCGGCGCCCGAGCCGAAACGCCTGGTGGTCGTCGAGGACGGCACGCACAACAACAGCCTGCGACTCGGCGAGCGCGCGATGCGCCAGGCGTTCGGGGAGCTGTTCGCGATCAGGACGCCGAAGGGCTGAGGAGTTCGTCCGGCACTACGCCGCGGCCGGCTTCTTCATCGGCGATCCGACGTTGAGCAGTTCGCCGCAGCGCATCCGCTCGGGCGCGGTCGGCGGCACGCGGTCGCAGAGCTTTCGAGACGCCTCGGCGATGCGCGTCGCTTCGTCGACGTGGCGGCCGTCGGCGTTCCAGCCGGCGACTTTCGCGGCCATGCGCGACAGGCTCTTGCGGTTCCGCCCGTCGAAACTTTCGGGGGCCGGGTCGACCTCGTCGAGCACCTGGCCGGCGACGTTCGCGATCCGCGCTCCGTCGTCGGGCGCGAGGTCGATCAGCGCGTTGACGTAGGTCGCGCCCCACTGCATCCGCGTGGCCGGTCCCTTCGCGGCCGCATACGCCTTCGCGTACCAGTCGATGGCCGCCGCCTTGTCGCCGCGCTTCTTCGCGTTCGCCGCGAGGTCGAGCATGAAGTAATACGGCGAGTGCGAGCGCTTCAGCTCGGCATTCAGCAACGCGTCGGACTCGTCGAGCAGCCCGGCCTCGGCGAGCAGGTACGCGGCCGAGTTGATCACGGTCTGGCGCTCGTAGGCATCGGTGCTCTCGCGGTCCACCCGCGCGACCTCGGCCGTGATCGCATCGCGGAGCGGTGCCGGCACGCCGGCGGCCTTTCCGTCCATCGTCGCGAGCTGCACCCGCGCGACCGTCGCGCCGAGGCGGGCGGTGTTCGACAGCGGCGGGTCGGCGGCGAGCCGCGCGAGCGCCCGGTCGGCATCGGCGA
>CAXTDA010000074.1:0-12792 GCA_964242935.1 uncultured Burkholderiaceae bacterium
CGCGCCGGCGCCCTCGCGCAGGGCCTGTTCCGGAATCCGCTCGCCGACCCCTACCTGCTCGGCTCCGCGGCCGGCGAGCCCGAGCAACGCGCCGACCAGCAACGCGCCCAGCGTGCGCGGGGCGCGGATGTCGCCCAGGATCAGCCCCGCCTGGGTCGATTCGAGGTCCGCCCGCAGGCCGTGCCACGACAACCCGTCGCTGCCGGCGGCGATGCCGAGACCGGCCAGGACGACGGCCGCGACGCCGAGGCCGAGCAGCAGGTGGACCCGCCGTGCGCGCTGCCGGCCACCGTCGTCGGCGGCGGTCACCGCTCGACGCGATCCGTTCGGAGCCCGGCCAGGCAGTCCCCCAGCACCAGCGCCGCCTCGCCGAGACGCGGGCCCGGGCGGACGACGAGATCGTAGTGCTCGACGTCGATCCCGCAGGTCCGTCCGCGCGTCAGCGCGTGGAGGCCCGCCCAGCCGGGCCGCGTCGCCATCGACGCCAGCGCGCGGCGCGATGCGATCACGATGTCCGGCGCGCTACGCACCACGAACTCCGGGTTCAGCCGCGGGAACGGACCGAGGTCGCGCGGCACGACGTTGGCCATGCCGAGGCGCGCCAGCGTCTCGCCGATGAACGAGGCCTCACCGGCCGCATACGGCGCCGACGCAACCTCGAAATACACCCGCTCGCCGCGGACGCCCGACGGCACGCGCGCGGCGGCGGTCGTGAGGTCGCGATCGATCGCCGACCAGACCCGGGTCGCCGCGTCCGGCGTGCCGAGCAGCGCCGCGATCGTCGCGAGCGAACGTCTGACGTCGGCATGCGACTGCGCCTCGACCGCCACGACGACGAGGCCGAGCGCCTCCAGCCGGTCGGTGACGCGCGCGGACCTGCCGGCGAGGACCACGTCCGGCTTCAGCGCGACGATGCGTTCGACCTGCGCGTCGTCGAGGCCGCCCAGCTTCGGCAGCGCGCGCACGGACGTCGGCCAGTCGGACGAGCGATCGGTGCCGACCAGTCGCTCGCAGGCGCCGAGCGCGCAGACCGTTTCGGTGAGCGACGGCACCAGCGACACGATGCGCCCCGGCGCGTGGTCAAGGGTCCGGGTGAGCCCGCGGTCGTCGACGACGGTGATCGATGCGGTTTGCGCAGTCGAGCAGAAGACGGCGAGCAGCACCGCGAACCACGCGGCCTTCACCGCATGCTCCACCGCAACGTCACGAAGCCTTCGCGCCCCGGCTGGTTGTAGCCGTACGCCGTCTCGTAGTCCTTGCCGCCGACGTTGTTGAGGCGGAGCCCGAGCGTCAGATCCTTCGCGAACGCCCAGTCGGCGCGCAGGTCGACGACGCCGTAGCCGCCGAGGCGCAGCGTGTTGTTCGTGTCGTCGTAGCGATGCGCGTAGGCCTGCAGCGAGGCGCCGACGCTGTATGCGCCGAACTGCCAGTCGGCGCTCGCCTTCGCGGACTGCTTCGCCCGACGCGGCAAGATCTTTCCGTACGCAACCGTACCGACGGAGTCGTTCCGCGGATCGACGAAGTCGTACGACGCTGCCAGCGTCAAGGCATCGAAGCGCGCGTCCCACGCCAGCGTGGCCCCGTCGATCTTCACCTTCGGCACGTTCACCGGCTGCGGCCCGCTGCTGATGAAGAGGTCGTAGCGGCTCTCGTATGCGGTCGCCCGCACGTGGTGTCCGCCCGCGGACCACTGAACGAACAGTTCGCCGTGCTTGCCGGTCTCGGGCTCGAGGTTCGGGTTGCCGAAGCCCGGGAAGTACAGCTGGTTGAAGCTCGGTGCGGTGAAGCTCGTGCCGTACGAGCCGCCGGCCCGCCACGCGTCGGCGAGCTTGAACGCGTACGCGACGGCACCGGTCGTCTTGCCGCCGAACTGCGAGTAGTCGTCGCGGCGCACGCTCGCCTGGAAGTCGTGCGGGCCGGACGCGACCGACCAGCCGAGCGCCGCCGCGTCGATGCCGCGGTTGCTGACCGCGAACGGCGCGCCCGGCCGGCTCACGTCCTGCTCGATGCGCTCGACCAGCACCAGCGCTTCGCCGAGCGGCAGCGCGACGCGGTTCTCCCACGAGTACTGCTTCTGGTCGGTCGCGATCGCGCCGAGGTTGAACGCGCTCGTCGACGCGAGCGTGTCGTAGCTGTCCAGCGAGCGGCCGAGCGCGAGCTGCGTCCGCCAGCCCGGCAGCACGAGGCCGCTCGCCTGCAGCGACTGCACGGTGTTCCGGATGCGCGCGCGCGAATCGACACCCGGCCCGTCGTCGAGCTGCGTCTTCCCCACCGACGACAGCAGCAGCCCTTCGAGCCGCCAGCCGGGCGCGAAGCTCCAGCCGGCGCGGAGGCTCCCCGCCTTCTGCCGGAAACCGTCGTCGTCGGCGTTGTAGCTGCCGAACGGGACGTTGGAATTCGTCGCCGAGAAGCCGCTCGTCTGCTGGTGCTGGACCTGCGCCGCGATGTCGTAGCCGTCGCCGCCGACCGAGACGCCGCCGGACTCGATGCCGTACCCGCGGCTGCCCGCACCGACGCGCGCGTTGCCGAACACACCCGGGCCGCCGCGCCGCGTGAAGACCTGGATCACGCCGCCCATCGCGTTGCTGCCGTAGAGCGACGTCAGCGGCCCGCGGACGATCTCGATGCGATCGATCAGGTCGAGCGGCAGGTTGTCGAACGACGGCGTGTTGACCGTCGCGGAACCGACGCGGACGCCGTCGACCAGCAGCAGGACGTGGCGCGCCTCGAGCCCGCGGATGAACAGCGACGACGACTTGCCGAGCCCGCCGTTCGACGAGAACTGGATGCCGGGCGCCTGCGACAGCACCTCGACGAGCGTGCGGCCCTCGATGCGATCGAGCGTCGCGCGATCGATCACGGTGATGTCGGCGATGACCTCGGACGCCTTCACCGGCGTGCGGGTCGCGGTGACGACGACCGGATCGAGCGGCTCGCCGGTCTGCGCGATGACGGACGAATGGGTGCAGAGGCAAGCGATCGCCGCGACGCCTGCGAAGGGTAGACGGGTCGATCGACGACCCCGGATGACGACGGACATGGATTCTCCGACCGCACGCCCCGTGCGGATGAGCCGATGAAAGCCGGCGACGGAGAACGAACGGCCGCGGACGACGGCGCACGCAGCGACGGCATCCGGTCCGCATCGCCCACCGCGATGCCAGCACCTTTCGCGCGTGGCCGGTATCCGGGCTTGCGAGTGTCGAGGCTCGAAGAGAGCGCTCGAAAGCCTGCGGCGCCTTCCCAGGTCGAAGACCCAGTGGCTGCGATGCCGCGTGCTACTCGCTGACCGTTGCGGGGGCAGCGCCGGATTCGTCGCGATCTGATGACCGCGGCTCACCGGCTTCCCGTTCAACCCGCCCCTCGTGCGAAGGGCAGGCACCTCGTGCAGCGGCGAAGTCTAGCAGCCGCGCTGCCCGTCGCGGTGGGTCGGCTCGGACGCCGACGCGAGGTCCATTCGAAGAGGCGGCTTTCTCCGGCGGCGAACCAGACGGGTCGCCGGACGCCGGACGGCGCCAGGTCGCCGATCGCTTCGCACCGGATCGACTTCCACGATGCGGTTCCACGAGAAAAGTCCGGCAGCGGCGAATCGCCGCGCCGGGGCGGAACCGGCAAGAGCGGACGCTACACTTCGACGCCCACGGAGGACGTCATGGAACGATTCACGATCTCGCTCGACGACAAGCTCGCGACCGCATTCGACGCGCTGATCGCGGCGCGGGGCTACCGGAACCGGTCCGAGGCCGTCCGCGACCTGCTCCGCGGCGAGATGGACCGCACGCGCATCGTCAACGCGCCGAAAGGCGACTGCGTCGCGAGCCTGTCGTACGTCTACAACCACCACGAGCGCGACCTCGCCGAGCGCGTGACCGCGCTCCAGCACGATCACCACGACCTGACGGTGTCGACGATGCACGTTCATCTCGACCACGACCACTGCCTGGAGACGGTGATCCTGAAGGGCGAGGTGCGGGCGGTGCAACGCTTCGCCGATGCGGTGTGCGCCGAGCGCGGCGTGCGGCACGGGCAGGTGAACGTGATCAGCGTGGAAGCGGAGCCGTCACGCGAGGCCGCGCCCGAGCGGAAGCGCGTCGGGCACGTGCACCGCCACGGCATCGACGGGAAGCCGCATCGTCACTTCAAGCCGGCGACGTGATCGGCGGCGGCACCATGCGTGCACCTGACGTCTCTGCGGCTTGCTCGCCGTGATCATGGGAATCGCGCGAGACCTCGAACATCACTTCCGGGCTGCCTTGCGCGTGGGCTTCAGTTCGTACGTGCTGACCGGCACGTCGGCGGCCATCGGCCTGTTCGTGATCTCCGGGACCGTGCACCTCTTGCTCGGACCGTTGGCGTCCGGCGTCGCCGCGGTGGGCGTGATCGCCTGCGTGCCGCCGGACCAGCCTTCGCCGAGGCGCCGCAAGGCCAGGCAGCTGCTGCCCGCCGCGTTCATCTGCATCCCGCTGTTCTTCGCGATCCAGGTCCTGCAGGACGAACCGGTCCTGCTCGGCCTCGTGATCGTCCCGGCGTCCTTCTTCGCGTTCCTCGGCGCGGCGTGGGGCAAGCGCGGCATCCCGCTCTCGGTGTCGGCGATGCTGGCCATCATCCTGTCGATGGCGGTGCCGGGCCATGACGCGGGCGCCGAAGCATGGACCATGACGGCGTTCTTCACGCTCGGCCTCTGCGCCTACCTGTTGTTCGCGACGGCTTCCAACGCGCTCCTCAATCGCCGCTATCGCGTCGTGATGCTCGCCGAGACGCTGCTCGCCGTGGCGGCGCTGATGCGGACGCAGGCGCGCCAGTTCGTTCCCGTCACGGAACGCCGGTCGGCGCCGGTCGACCCGGTCGGCCGACTGATCCGTGAGCAGGCCGCGTTGACCGACCAGATGCAGGCGGCCCGCGACGTGCTGCTCGAGTCGCCCCGAACCGGGCGGCGCCAGCAGCTGGCGGCCATGCTTCTCGGCCTGCTCGAGATGCGCGACCACCTGCTGGCCTGCGAGCTCGACGTCGAGACGCTCGTCTCGCATCCGGTCCACGCACCGGTTCTCACCACGCTTCGCCGGACGCTGGACGAACTGGCCCGCGAAGTCGAACGCCTCGGCGACTGCATGCTCGTCGGACGCAAGCCGGTTCCCTACGAAAGCCATCGGTCGCGGCTGGCGACGCTCGAATGGGCTGCCGACGACGCGGATCCGACCGGCGCCCCCGGCCCCTCGCCGGCGGTGTTCGCGCGCGGGATCGCCGATCGCGTCGGCCACATCGACGACGAGGCGCTGCACCTGATCGCCCTCGCACGCGGCGAGGCCGAGCCGGACCTGGCGGCGGTCCGCCAGAGCTGGCAGATGTTCGTCAGTCCGACGACGTGGTCCATGCGTCCCTTCCTGGCGCTCTGGCATTGGGACGCACCGCCGCTTCGTCATGCGGTGCGTGCGGCGCTCGCCATCGCGACCGGCTACGCGATCGCGCTCTCGCTGCCATGGGGCACGCATCCCTACTGGATCCTGCTGACGATCACGGTGGTCCTGCGCGGCAGCTTCGCGCAGACCCTCGAGCGTCGCAACAGCCGGGTGCTCGGGACGCTCCTCGGCAGCCTGCTCGCGGGCGGCATCATCGCGCTCGGCGAGTCGCCGCTGATGCTGATGCTGACCGTCGCGTGCGCGCAGGGCGTCGCGCATGCCTTCGCCGTCAAGCGTTACCTGGTCACGGCGATCGCGGCGACCGTCCTCGCACTCACCCAGGCCCATGCGCTCAGCGACTCGGTCAGTCCGCTGTTCGAGGCGATCGAGCGCATCGGCGACACGCTGATCGGAACCGCCCTGGCCTGGGCGTTCAGCTACGTGCTGCCGTCGTGGGAACGAACGCAGATTCCGGTCCTCGTGAAGCGGACCCTCGTCGCCCATGCGCGCCACGCGCAGCTGGCGCTGGCGCTCGGGCGGTACGGAGCGGCCGAACCGAAAGCGGCGCTCGATTGGCGGCTGGCCCGGCGCGAGGCGTACGACAGCCTGTCCGCGCTCGTCCAGGCGACGCAGCGATCGCTCTCCGAACCGCGCGCGGTGCGCCCGCCGCTCGAGCCGCTCGGCCGGCTGCTCACGCACAGCTATCAGCTTCTCGCCCAGCTCACCGCGGCCAGGACGTTGCTCCTGGTGCGACGCGATCGCCTGGACGTGGCGGCGCTGCTGTCACCGCTGCAGGAAGCCGGCGTTGCGATCGACGAGGCGCTGACGGCGCCGGCGCCCGTGGCCGAGTCGACCGGCACCAAGCCCGGGCCCAGCGATGATTCGCTCGTGCTGCCGGACCCGTTCGAACAGGATCTCAGTCCGTGGCTGTTGCGACGTCTGCGCCTTGCGGCCGGCCTGGCGACGATGGTGCGAAGCGATGCGCAGCAGGTGCTCGCGGCATAGCGCCATGGGGTCCGGACCGACCCTGGTCGTTTGATGCGTCTGCGCGGCTGTCCAACCAATCCAGGTAAGGCGCAACGTTCGCGGCGATGACGCCTCGTTCGTCATTGGTCAACGGCAGCCGGGCGAACGCTGCCCACGCTTCGGCTGGCCGCAGGTTCGCACCCACCAGCGCATCCGAACCGAACAGTACGCGCTGGGGGCCAACCGCACGCACGAATCCGACGATCGTGTCGGCGAGCGAAGGCGACAGCGCCCGATCGACGATGCTGGCCACGTCGAACCAGAGATTGCGCGTGGATGGTTCGCCGCGCGCAACGGCGGCGGCGAACTCGCGCATCGCTTCCTGCGCCGCCGGATCGTCGTAGCCGGGGCCGCTTCCGGCGAAGTGGGCGATCTGGACCGGGATGTCGGGCGCGTACGGCATCACGCGCTCCAGGAAGGTCCTGACCTGTGCCGCACCGTACGGTCTCTGTCGCGAGATGCTCGCGCGGAGGTGCACGACGATCGCCATGCGCCGGACATTGGCAGCGGCGAACACGCGCTGGATTCTCGCCAGGTCTTCGGGGTCGTCGAGCCGCACATCGGAATTGCCGAAGTGCAGCTTGATGCCGCGCTGCAGGCCGGGCGTCCGGGAACAACGGTCGAGCTCGGTCAGCGCCTCTTCGTCGAGCGGATTGAAGCCGCAGAAGGCGATGAGGCGGGACGGATACATCGCCGCCTGGGCCGCCGTCCAGTCGTTTTCGGCTCGCACCTTCGCCCATGCGTCGTCGACGACCCGGGAAGGAGACCGATGGAGATAGCCGACCGACAGGAGCACCGCGCGCCCGATGCCCGCCCGGTCGAGTTCGCGGATCACGTCTTCACTGCTGACGGCCTCGAAGCGCCGCTCCGGTGTCGACAGCATCGCGGCCACCGCCGGGCTGAAGACGTGCTGGTGATGGTCGACCGAAGGACGGGTCGCGCAGCCGGTCAGCACCGCACCCGTGCCGCAGGCCAGCACGAGAGCGATGAACAGGCGCACCGGCCTCCGGACACGCATTCCCATATCGACACCATCCGCTTCGCCCACTCGACCAGGCGTCCGACCGCAAGCTCGGACGATCCACGGCCTGCGTCGAACATCTTTACAGACTTGACCGATCACGGACTGGCGACCTGCGCCGGAAGCGCCCGCGCGGCGGTTCTCCGTCCACGCTTTTTGCCCGCTCCCATGGACGCTCGCTGCCTTCTTCGAGAAGCGAACGTCACCTCTGGGCCTTGTTCTTGCGATTGCTTGTCGAGCGGCGGCTTCGCCGGATGCAGTCCTACTTCTGGCGAAAGCGATCGATGGCAAGCAATCTTTCCGTATCGAAATGGACGAGTGTTCGTCGGCTGCTGATCGGGCTGCTCGCCGTGGCGCTGTCGGCGGCGAACGGCGGCGCGACCGGCGCCTCGACGGATCCTGTCGCGCCGCCGAGCCGCGGCGTACCGATCGTTTTCAATGCGAGCGATTCGGCACGCGCCGGCGATGTCGTGACCCTGCAGGGCGACAACTTCGGCAACGCGCCGCAGGTCTATTTCGACGGGATGCCCGGGAACCCGCTCGAGATCGTGAACCGGGTCGGGACGAACTGGCTGGCGGTGCAGATCCCGACGACCGCCGCGGGCGCGCTGATCGTCCGCGTCACCAACGGCACCGGCATCAGCTCGCGCGTCCTGCTAAACGCGGCGAAGCCCTTCCACCTCGACGCGATGCAGCTCGTCCCGGGCGGCGCATTCAAGGTCTTCGGACGCATGCTGCTTTCCCGGCCGCATGCGCCTCTGATCACGATCGACGGGCTGCCTGCCGTCATCGATCGGACCCGCAGCGACGAGAACATGCTCACCGCGATCGCCCCGGTGTCGCTCAACGTCACGGCGTCGGCGGTGGTGATGGTCGACAACGGCAACGGCAGCGGCCCGGCGAGACTGGACAGGACCATCGAGGTGGTCGCCTCCGGCACGGGCGATCCGTTCTCGCTCGGCGTCGGCTGGGCGGCCGGCTTCGCCGCCATCGCGAACACCAGCCTCTATGCCGCCACCGATCCGCGACTGGCCGAGAAGGTCGTCTGCGACGGCAGTCACGACGACACCCCGGCGATTCGCGCGGCGATCGATCTGGCAGCGTCCACCGGCGGCGGCGTGGTCCGTCTGCCGCCCGGGCGTTGCCGCATGCACAACGGCCTGGAGCTGAAGTCGCGTGTCGTCGTCATGGGTGCGGGCAAGAACGCGACCGAGCTGGTCTACGAATCGAACTATCCGGTCTACGGCGCCAACATCGATCTGAGCGGCATCGGCGACCTGACGCTCACCAACGCGGGCACGGCGATCGAAGGCTCGATGCTCCGGGACAGCACGCGCGTGTTCATCAGGAATCTGCGCGTGCACTCGGGGACATCCCATCAGATGTACCTGACGGGCAACCGCCACTTCGCGGTGATCGACTCGGATTTCGTGCAGGGCGGCAGCATCAACGAGGAGGGCCCGTATCTGTTGAACGAAAGCAGCGGGCTCGTCTTCACCGGCAATACCACGCGATGGCTGGTCGGTGCGCCTGCATTTCGGCACATTCACGACAGCCATGTCCGCGGCAACCGGTTCACCCGCGACGGCAGCGCGCAAAACCTGTCGGGAATGGTGCACTCGCTGGTGGTGGACTTCGCCTATCGCGTCGCGATCGTGGGCAACCAGTTCGACGTCGTGAACGGCCCGATCACGAACAAGGGCCGCAACGACGGCGAGACGATCCTGACGGAAGGAGGCGGAGCCGGTCGCACCGAGAACCTGGGCACCGTCGGGAGCGCGACGGCGACCACGCTGTCGGATCCGTTGAACACGTTCCGACTCGACCCGTTCGGTGCCGGCGCGATCCCGGAGGACTATGGTCTGGCGATCGTCGGCGGCAAAGGTGCCGGGCAGACGCGCCGGGTGGTATCGGGCACCGGGTCCACGCTGACCATCGATCGCCCCTGGGACGTCCTCCCGGACGCCGGCAGTCGTTACGCCACCTTCGTCTGGGGACTCGAAAAGTCGCTGATCAAGGACAACGTCCTGTCGGACAACCCGCGCGGCATCTGGCTCTACCAGACGGCGATCCGGGACGTTGCCATCATCGGCAACACCATGACCGAAGGCGGCGGCATCTTCCTTCGCGCGTACCAGAACCTTTCGGCGAAACAGTTCATGCCGATCTACAACGTCGTCGTCGAGAACAACACCGTCAAGAATTCGACCGGGCGGTGGATGTCCCATATCGAAGCCATGTTCGTCAACACCGATGCACGCGCATTCGGCATCGCGATGCTGGGGATCGAGGTCCGCTCGAACGAGATCACCGCCAACCGACCGAACGTCTCGTCGACCCTCGAGGATTATGCGAACCTCGAGGGCTACGTGAACATGATGCGCGTCGAGAACTACCTGGGCTACGAGACGTCCGCCGTACCCCGCGTCCTCGGCTCGATCTTCAACGGCAATCGGTGCACGAACTGCGACGTCGGGGTCCGCGTCAGCACCGGCGCCGGCGGCACGACCATCCTGAAGATGCAGCTCGTCGATTCAGTGACGGCCACGACGGATTCCGCCACGACCTCGAGCACGGAGCGGTCGACCGGCACGGTCTATCGTTGACGCCCGATCGATGGGGGCGTGGTGCGGCGAGCGGGTCAGCCCTGCCACCCGCTCGCCGATGAATTCGAGGAGTGGTCCTGCACGTCGTACCCTCGCGCCAACGATCGAGGACGAACGTCGACGGGCAACTCGGGCAAGAGCACTCCACGCCGCCAGGCATCCGCGAGGATTGGCGCAGCCGCTCCAGCATCGAACGGGTGATCACTCACCACCAGCCTGCGTCAGAAAGTCGAAGTCGCAACCCCGTTCGGCCTGGAGGACCGTCGTGCGATACAGCGCCTTGTAGCCACGCTTCGGCACCGGCGGAGGCTGGAACGATGCGAGGCGCCGCTCGATCTCGTCCTGGTCCACGAGCAGGTCGATCCGCTTCTCGGCGATCGAGAGACGGATCCGATCGCCGTTGCGCACGGCCGCCAGCGGGCCGCCGACGGCTGACTCCGGCGAGACGTGCAGCACGATCGAGCCGAAGGCGGTGCCCGACATGCGGCCGTCCGAGATGCGGACCATGTCCTGCACGCCGGCCTGGGCCAGCTTCCTGGGGATCGGGAGGTAGCCGGCCTCCGGCATACCCGCTGCTTCCGGTCCGATGTTCTGCAGGACCAGGATGTCGTCGGCGGTGACGTCGAGGTCCGGATCGTCGATGCGCGCAGCAAGGTCCTCGAGGCCGGTGAAGACGACGGCACGTCCCTGCTTCTCGAACAGCGCCGGGGTCGCCGCTGCGCGCTTGAAGATGGCGCCCTCCGGCGCGAGCGAGCCCTGGAGCGACACCAGCCCGCCGACCTTCGACACCGGATCATCGAATGGGCGGATCACCTTGCGGTCCACCCAATCGATCGGCGTCTCGAGCCGCTCGGCGAGCGTGCGGCCGGTCACGTCGATCGTGTCGAGGTGGAGCAGCGGCTTGAGTTCGCGCAACAGGGCGCTCATCCCGCCGGCGGAATGGAAGTCTTCCATGTACCCCTCGCCGACCGGCTTCAAGTCGACCAGCACCGGCGTCTCGTCCGAGATCTCGTTCAGCCTCTCGTTCGGAATGCGGATGCCGAGTCGGCCTGCGATCGCGGTCAGGTGCACGATCGCGTTGGTCGATCCACCGACGGCCATCAGGACACGAAAGGCGTTCTCGACCGATTTTCGAGTGATGACCTGGTCCGGCGTGATCGGGTTCGAGATCAAGGCGACTGCCGCCTTGCCTGTTTCCTCGGCAGCGACCAGGCGATCCGAGTGGACCGCTGGAATCGCGGCCGTTCCTGGCAAGGACAGGCCCAGCGTCTCGGCGATGCAGGCCATCGTGCTCGCCGTTCCCATCACCGCGCATGTGCCCGCAGTCACCGACAGGCGGCCTTCGACGGTCTCGATCTCATCGCTGTCGATCGACCCCGCGCGGTACTTCGCCCAGAAGCCGCGGCAGTCGGTGCACGCGCCGAGTCGCTGCCCGCGATGCCGACCCGTCGACATCGGACCCGTGACGAGCTGGATGGCCGGCATGTTCGCCGACGCGGCACCCATCAGCTGGGCCGGCACGGTCTTGTCGCAGCCGCCGATCAACACCACCGCATCCATCGGCAAGGCGCTGATCATCTCCTCCGTATCCATCGACATGAGGTTGCGATAGACCATGCTCGTGGGGTTGAGGAAGACTTCCCCGAGCGAGACCGTGGGAAACGCGCGTGGCAGAGCCCCCGCCGCGGTGACGCCGCGCGAGACGGCTTCCACCAACTCCGGCATGTAGCGGTGGCAGTTGTTGAAGCCCGATGGCGTCATCGCGATACCGACGATGGGCTTCTCGAGCGTTTCGACCGAAAGCCCCATCGAGCGCGCGAACGACCGGCGAAGATAGAGCGCGAAGTCGAGGTCGCCGTAGTTCGTCAGGCCGCGCGCGAGACCGTGCGGTCCTCGGTCATTCCTCATGCCTGTTCCTTCCTGTTCGCGCCCCGGAATGCGATGCCGAGGAGCTCTTCATGGACCTTGATCATCGCGCCCTTGTCGAGGTCGCCATGGCCTCTCGGCGGTGCGGTCCGGCAGGACCCGAAATGCCACGATCGTGTCACTGTTTCCGTTGGCCGCGTACAGGTTCATGTCCCACGGGTCGGGGGCGATCAATCGTGGGCCTTTGCCTTCGCAATCGGTCCATCCGACCGGCGCCCGATGCTGAAGGCACTGATCTCGCCGCATCCGTACCGCTTCGGCGGGCCCGCGCGCGACGGCCGGCTCAGCCGCGGCCGCCGCGGCGAGAATGCGCGTCGCGCGACCGCAATGCCTCCAGCGCGTCGAGCAGCACCCGCACCCGTGGCGGCACGAGTCGTCCCGACGGCACCACCGCGCTGATCGGCATCGGCGGCGGGCGGTGCGTCGCGAGCACCTCGACGAGCACGCCGCGCGCGACCTCGTCGGCGACGATGTAGTCCGGCAGCTGGCAGAGGCCCATGCCGAGGGTCGCCGCGCCCCCGAGCGCCTCGGTGTCGCCGCTCTGCACCGCTGGCGGGGGGTGCAGCTCGACGATCTGCCCCGCGGGCGGCGGTTGCTGCTCGACGAGCCGGCGACCCTGCTTCCGCTGCCACGGCCGGTTGCGGCCGCTGGTCGGCAGGCGGAACACGACCGCGTGATGGCCGGCCAGCTCGTCGATCGAGCGCGGCGTCCCGTGGGCCTTCAGGTACGCCCGACTGCCGACGAGCACAAGGCTCTGCGTGTCGATGCGGCGCGCGACCAGCGACGAGTCGCGGAGCACGCCGACGCGGATCGCGAC
>CAXTDA010000075.1:0-12558 GCA_964242935.1 uncultured Burkholderiaceae bacterium
GCCGGGCGACCGTGTCGTCGTCGAGCGCGCCACCGTCGTGGTCGCGGAGCAGCTCGGCGACGAGCGCGGTGTCGTGGTCGTGCACGACGCCGACCCGCGGCTCGCCGCTGGCCGCACGCGCCTCCAGCAGGAAGCGCCCCGCGTCGTCGAGCCACGCCGACGTCGGCGTCACGGCGGCGCCGGTGTGCGCGACCACTTCCCACGACCCGTCGGCGCGCGGATGGAGCCGCCACACGAACGGCGTGTACTCGAGCTCGACGAAGACGCGCTGCGGACCGTTCTGGAAGATCCAGAAGCGCCCGGTCGAAAAGTAGTTGCGGCTGATGAACGCGTTCATCGCGGCATGCGTGATCGGCAGGCGCTGGCCGGCAGCCGCCTCGCCGACCCGCCAGCGGCCGCGCGCGTCGAGCGCGAGCCAGCCGGTGCAGTCGGGAACGTTCGGCCACATCGCGAGGGCCTGCGCGACGATCTCATCCATGCGTGGATGCCTGTTCATCAAAGGCGCGATGATAACGAGCGTGCGAAGCCAGAAATCGCACGACCCGGCGCGGCATCCAGTCGGACCCGTCGGGACCCGCCGCGACGAAGCCCACGTGGCCGCCGTGCGCCGGGAACTCGAGCGTCACCGACGACGAGACCTGGTCCGGCCGCGGCAGCGCCGACGCCGGCAGGAACGGGTCGTTTCGCGCGTTCAGGATCAGCGTCGGCACCGCGATGTCGCGAAGCAGCGGCTTGCTCGACGCGCGGCGCCAGTAGTCGTCGGTGTCGACGAAGCCGTGGAGCGGCGCGGTGACGACGTTGTCGAACGCGTGCAGGTCGCGCGCGGCCTCCATCGTCGCGCGGTCGAAGAGGCCGGCGTGCTGCGCGAGCTTCAGACGGCTCTTCGCCTTCAGCGTCCGGAGGAACATCTTCGCGTAGACGCGGTTGAAGCCGCGACCGAGGCTCGCGCCGCCGGCGGTCAGATCCATCGGCGCCGAGATCGACGTCGCCGCCGCGACGAGATCGCGCGCGGCCGCGCCCTGCTCGCCGAGCCACTTCAGCAGCATGTTGCCGCCGAGCGAGATGCCGACCGCGTAGAGCGGCGCGTCGCGGCGCTCGGCCGCCACGCGGCGCAGGATCCAGTCGACCTCGGCGCTGTCGCCCGAGTGATAGAAGCGCGGCATCGCGTTCAGCGCGCCGCCGCAGCCGCGGAAGTGCGGCGCGACGCCGTCCCAGCCGAGCGCCGCGCCGGCCGCGATCAGGCCGCGGACGTAGCGGCTCTGGGCGCTGCCTTCGAGCCCGTGGAAGACGACGAGCCTCGGCGCCGCCACGCGCTTCCGATCCGGCGGCGGCGTGCGGTCGACGTCGATGAAGTCGCCGTCCGGCGTGTCCCAGCGCTCGCGCGTGTAGCGCGTCGCTGCGCGGCGCGCGAACAACGCGGGAACGATGGTCTGCAGATGCGCTCCGGGGAGCCACCACGGCGAACGGAAGTCCGTGTCGCGCGGTCCGGTCAATGCAACGTGCCGCTGGACGGCGTCGGGATCGACTCGGTGTCCTGCGGCGTGACCGACGCGTGATGCAGCACCATCCGCCAGCCCTGCGCGCCCTTGAAGAAGACGTGCGTGACGAGCAGGTTGATCGACATCGCCTGCGGCGCCTGCTGGCCGGCGGACGACGGTCCTTCGGTGCGTACGAACGCCATCACGCGCGACAGCACGCTGTGCACCGACACCAGCGAGCCCTGGATGATGCGGGGCTCCGACGGTCGCACCGCGATCGGCCCGTTCGACAGGATCTCGCGCCACGATGCCGCGATCGCCTGGTGGCCGACCAGCCGCGGGCCGCCCGGATGGACGCAGACGATCTCGTCGTCCTCGGACCACACCTCCATCAACGCGTCGACATTGCCGGCCTCGAGCGCGTCGTAGAACGCGCCCTCGACCGCCTCGGGGGTCGCATGCAGGCTCTTCAGTTTGACCATGATCGTCGTCAGGCGCCTGTCGGCGCGGGGGACGTATTCTGCATCGAATCGAAGACCTGCCGCGGCGCGATGCCGACCAGGCAGCCGAGGTGCCCGAGCGGACAGGTGCGCTCGAAGCAGGGGCTGCAGTCGAGGTGCAGCCAGAGCGTGGTCGCGCGCGACGACAGCGGCGGCGTGTGCCGCGGGTCGCTCGAGCCGAAGACCGCGACCTGCGGCCGCGACAGCGCCGCGGCCACGTGCATCAGTCCCGAATCGTTGCTGACCACCGACGCCGAGGCGGCGATCAACGCGATCGCCTCGTCGAGGCCGGTGCGGCCGGTGAGGTCGTGCAACCGATCGCTCGCGGTCGGGCTGCCGGTGACCGTTGCGACGATCGTGCCGGCGATGTCGCGGTCGCCGGGACCGCCGAGCAACATCACGCGGGCCGCGGGTCGCGCGGCGAGCAGATCGGTCGCGAGCGTCGCGAAGTGCGCCGCGGGCCAGCGCTTCGCGGGGCCGTACTCGGCGCCGGGACAGAGCGCGATCAGCTCGGTGTCGGCGCCGAGGCCGAAGCGGGTCCGCGCGGCATCCATTTCGGCGGCGTCGACCTCGAGCCGCGGCATCGGCAGCGGTTCGACGACGTCGATGCCGACGACGGCCGCAAGCGCAGCGTAGCGGGCGCGCATCGCGAGCGCCGGCGACGGTCCGTTGGCGCGACGATTGACGAGTCCGTAACGCGCCTCGCCGCGATAGCCGATGCGTTCGGGAATCCGTGCGAGCCACGGGATCAGCGCCGACTTGAAGCTGTTCGGCAGCACGAACGCGCGGTCGAAGGATTCGGCGCGCAGCGACCGCGCGCACGACCGGCGGGCCCGCCACTGCAACGCGCCGTGCGCGAGGTCGGTCGCGATCGTGCGGTCGACCTCGGGCATCGCGTCGAGCACCGGCGCGACCCAGCGCGGCGCGAGGCAGACGATGGCCCCGTCGGGGTCGGCGCGCTTCAGCAGCGTCAGCAACGGCTGCGCCATCAACGCGTCGCCGATCCAGTTGGGGGCGACGACGAGTGTCCTCATCGCGTCGCGCTGCCGCGCGAACGGGCCTTCAGTGCGCCTCGACGACCGCGCCCGGCTTCAGGCGGTAGTGCGTCCCGCAGTACGGGCACATCGCTTCCCCTTTCGGGATCACGTCGAGGAACACGCGCGGGTGATGGTTCCAGAGCGGCATCTTCGGATTCGGACAGAACGCGGGCAGGTCCTTGCCGTCGAGTTCGACGAACGCCGCTTCGGTGGGGGTCGAGTCGCTCATGGAATCAAACCTTCGCGAGCCACTTCGCGTACGTCGGGTTGCGTCCGTTGACGATGTCGAAGAACGCCGTCTGCAGCTTCTCGGTGATCGGGCCGCGGCCGCCGTCGCCGATCGGTCGTCCGTCGAGCTCGCGGATCGGCGTGACCTCGGCCGCGGTACCGGTGAAGAACGCCTCGTCGGCGATGTAGAACTCGTCGCGCGACATGCGCTTCTCGGCGCACGGGATGCCGAATTCGGCGGCGAGCGTCATGATCGTCTGGCGCGTGATGCCGTCGAGCGCGCCGCCCGAGAGGTCCGGCGTGAACAGCTTGCCGTCGATCACCATGAAGACGTTCTCGCCGGAGCCCTGGCACACGTAGCCTTCGGGGTCGAGCAGCATCGCTTCCTCGTAGCCGTCGGTGACCGCCTCCTGATTGGCGAGGATCGACACCGTGTAGTTGCCGACCGCCTTCGCCTTGCACATCGTGACGTTGGAGTGATGGTGCGTGAACGACGACGTCTTGACGCGGATGCCCTTCGTCATGCCGTCCTCGCCGAGATAGGCGCCCCACGGCCAGGCCGCGATCGCGACGTGGATCGTGTTGCCCTTCGCGGCCACGCCGAGCTTCTCGGAGCCGATCCACACCAGCGGCCGTACGTAGCAGCTCTGCAGCTTGTTCGCACGCACGACCTCCTTCTGCGCCTCGACCAGCGTCGCATGGTCGAACGGCACCTTCAGCTGGAAGATCTTCGCGCTGTTCAGGAGGCGCTTCGTGTGGTCCTCCAGGCGGAACACCGCGGTCGAGCCGTCGGCCTGCTGGTACGCGCGGACACCTTCGAACACGCCCATCCCGTAATGGAGCGTGTGGGTCAGCACGTGGACGGTCGCGTCGCGCCAGTCGACCAGCTGGCCGTCCTTCCAGATGAAGCCGTCACGGTCGGCCATCGACATGTTGTGTTCTCCGATGAGTGATGCAGGAACGCGAAAGCGCGAAGCCGGCCATTTTAGCAACGCGACGATCGCGACGCCGCGAGCGGGATCCTTCGGACCGAACGACGATAAGCTTCGGCGCGTCGCGGCAGGTCGTTGCCGCCCACCCGGAACGGTGCAGCGCCCATGCGGCCTAACGTGTTCGACGACTTTCACCGGCTGCCCGGTTGCGAATCCGGGACCTTCTTCTCGGCGAGCGACGAGCGCGGCGACTTCGCGAAGATCATCGACGCGGGCTTCCTCGCACGCCACCCCGGCTACGCGGTGCGCGAGCTGTTCTGCAACCGCTCGACGCGCGGCGTCGTGCGCGGCTTCCATCTGCAGTGGCCGCCGTCGGACCACGCGAAGCTCGTCGCCTGCATCGACGGCGCGGTGTTCGACGTGATGCTCGACCTCAGGCGATCGAGCCCGACCTACCGGCGCTTCGCGGCACGCCGCGTCTCGGCGGGCGAGTGCCTGTACGTGCCGAACGGCGTGGCGCACGCGTTCCAGGCGCTCGACTCCGGCGCCACGATGCTGTACGCGACGACGCACGCGCACGTGCCGCCGGACGACGGCGGCGTCGATCCGCTGTCGTGCCCGATCGACTGGCCGATCGCCGATCCGGTCGTCTCGGTACGCGACCGTACGTTGCCCGCCTTCGACGCGCTCGAGAGCCCGTTCGACTGATGCGGATCCTGATGACCGGCGCGACCGGCTACCTCGGCGGCCGGACCATCCCCTTGCTGCAGTGCGAAGGCCACGAGGTGATCGCCGTGGTCCGGCCGACCAGCGATGCGGCCGCGGTCGCACGGCTCGGCATCGCGACGTGTCCGCCCGAGCGCCTGCCGGCGGCCGACACGCTGGTCCACCTCGCGACGTTCTTCTCCGGGCAGACGCTGCCGGGCCAGCCCGCCGCGCTGGTCCGCGCGAACGTCGACGAGCCGACGGCGCTCGTCGAGCGCTTCGTCGATGCGGGCGGGACGCGGGTCGTCGCGGCCGGGACCGCATGGGAGGACTGCGGCGACGATCACGCGCCGGCGAACTTCTACGCGGCCAGCAAGGCGGCGTTCCGCGTGCTCGGCGCGGCGCGCTGCCGCGAGCGCGGCTGCGGCTGGATGTGGTTGCGCTTCGCGGACCTGGTCGGACCCGACGACCCGCGTCGCCGCCTCTTCCACGCGATCGGCGAGAGCCTGCGCGACGGGCGGCCGCTGCCGATGACGCCGGGCGACCAGCCGTTCGATCCGGTGGCCGTCGACGACGGCGCGGCCGCGGTCGCGGCGGCGGTCGCTTTCGATCCGGGTCGCGTCGTCACGGTCGACGTCGGCATCGCCGGTCAGTCGCCGGCGTCGCTGCGGCAGAAGGTGCAGACGATCTTCGATCGTCGCGGCCGTCCCGAACTGCCCCGCTGGGGCGACCGGCCGTACCGCCGCGGCGAGCCGTTCACGATCCACTGGCGGCCGGCGCCCGCGTGGTGGAGGCCGCGCCGCTCGTACGAGTCGATCGTCGACGAACTCTTCACCGCGTGAATCCGGTCCGCGTCAGCATCGGCATCCCGACGATCGGCGACCATCCGTTCATCGCCGAGACGCTCGCGGCGGCGATCGCGGACCTTCCCGACGACGGCGAGCTGGTCCTGTCGGACAACGCGTCGGGAATCGCGGCCGATCTGCAGGCGTTCAGGGACGCGCACCCGTCGAAGGCGATCACGATCGTCCGGCAGCCCGAGCGGCTGTCGATGGCGGACAACTGGAACGAGTGCCTGCGGCACGCACGCGGCACCTATTTCCTGCTGCTGTCGGACGACGACGTGCCGCTGCCGGGCCTGATCCCGACGCTGACCGGCCTGCTCGAGGCGGACCCCGACGCCGCGTTCGCGTACGCGCGCTTCGAGTGGATCGACGAGGCGGGCGTCCGCTTCTGGACGTCGCCGAAGGCCGCGTCGCGCGAGTCGTCGGTCGACACGGTGCTCGGCGTCTTTGCGCGACGGCGCGTCGTTCTGCCGAGCGCGACGCTGTTCCGCCGCGCGGATCTCGATGCGATCGGCGGCTACGACGCCGGCTACGAGAACTGGGCCGACGTGGCCGCGTGGATCGCGGTCGGCGCGCGCCATCGGCGCGTCGTCGCGTCCGACCGGGTGCTGCTGCGCTATCGCGAACGAAAGACGAGCCTGACGAAAAGCGTCGGCGACGAGCGCTGGAGCAGCGGCGTCCGGCGCACGCTCGTATTGCTGCAACGCCTGCACCCCGACGAGCCGCGTCTCGCGACCCGGGGTTCGCGCTATCACGACTACCTGCTGGCCGACATCGCGTTGAAGCGGCTGCTCGTCGCCGAGCGGTCGCCGTGGCGGATCGCGACCAGGACCTTCGAGCTCGCCGCGGCCTTGCCGCCCGGCGAACGCTTCCGGCTGACGCTGAAGAGCGTCTACCTCCGCCTCTTCGCGAGGATCAACCAGAGCAGGTAGACGCCCGGCAAGCTCCACGCGAGCGCCGTCCGTCGCACGGCGTCGACCACCGACGGACTCGCGATCCAGGCGAGTTGCGCGAGCCCGACCACGCTGAGCAGGAAGACGATCGTCGCGAGCCGCGTGGTCCGCGAGCGGCCGGTCATCTGCAACGCGGCTTCGCTGAAGCTGCGGGCGACCGCGAGCGCCGCGAGTGCGACCAGCAGTTCGCCGGCGCCGAAGCGGAACGCGACCCCGGGGATCAGCCAGCCGAAGAGCCGGTCGCCGAACGCGAACAGCGCCACCGCGGCGGCCAGCGAGAATGCGAGATGGATCGCGAACGCGGTCGCGAGCAGCGCGCTCCACGCGTGCCGCTTTGCGCCGACCGTCAGGCGCACCAGCGTGTTGCCGGCCGCGCCCGAGAACAGGAACGCGAGCGCGAGCGTGCGGGTCGCGACGATGTAGTTGAGCAGCGGCTCGTCCGCGAGGCGCGTGCGCAGGATCATCAGGTCGAACGACGACAGCGCGACGAAGCCCGCGCCCTGCAGCGCGAACGGCAGCGACTCGCGCAACGCGCGGAGCGTCGTGCCCGCGCTCGCGGGTCGCACGAAGCGGAAGCCGGCGCGGCGGCAGACGTACGACCAGACCAGCACCTGCGGCACGACCCAGAGCGCGGTGATCGCCGGCAGCGACAGCGGCACGACCAGCGCGACGACCAGGCCGGCGAGCGAGATCGCGAGGCCGGTCGAATGCACGCGGCCGATCCATGCGGCGCGGCCCTGCGCGAAGAAGATCTCGCGGGCCGGACTCATCGCGCCGGACAACGCGCTGAAGAGACAGAAGACGAGCCACGCGGCGCGGTTGCCGAACAGGAGGCCGCCGGCGATGCCGATGACGACGCCGAGCACGATCGACAACGCGATCACCGCGAGCCAGATCGGCTGCCACGCGGCGAGCGCGGCGGGCGACGCGTGCAGGTCGCGCGCCTTCTTTTCGAGGCCGAGGCTCGTCATCGACAGCCACGGCCAGGTCGACAGCATCGCCTGGAACGCGATCAGCGCGTCGATGTCGAGCCGGCGCATCACGGCCGGGATCGTGACGACCTGCATCGCGGCGATCAGGACCGCCGGCAGGAAGACCCAGAACCACGGGCCGACGGCCGGTGCCCGGGCCGTCAGCGCAACTCCTTCCGCACCATCAGCTTCAGTCCCGACCACACCGCGTCGACCGCGCAGACCTTGACGTCGACGAAGCCGAGCGGCAGTGCGACCGCGCGGATCGTGTCCTCGGTGAGGTCGGTCGGCACCTTCGCGGCCTTCTTCGGCCACGAGACCCAGACCACCGCGGCGGGCCGCAGCAACGCGCGGTAACGGACGAGCGCGTCGGCGAGCGTGCCGCGAGCGGCGGTGAAGAGATGCACGAGATCGCAATCGGCATCCGCGTCGTCGACGAACTCGACCGGGGCGGGCAGCGGCTCGAGCGACGCGCGATACGAGCCGGGCGCACCGATCACGGCGACGCGGGCGCCGGCTGCGATACCGAGCTTTTTCGCGAGCGGCGTGCCGGAGTAGCCGGCCGCGATCGCGTCAGGCGGTCGTGCCGGCCGCGTCGCCATCGAAGCGGTAGTCGAGATCGTAGTGATGCACGCCGTTCTCGATGCGGATGCCGAGTCGGCCGGCGATGCCGACCAGGTCGCCGGTCCCGGAGTCGGGGACGATCGTGACCGCGAGCTGCGGCGTTCCACGATCCATCGTCCCCGCGTGCTGGAGGAAGAACGCGCCGCGGCGTCCGGCGAGCGTGCCGTCGACGCGTTCGATCGCGACGTACGCGGCCGACCCGGGCGTGGCAGTCATCGCGGCCAGCATCTCGCCGACGCCGGTCGCATCGAGGCCGCCGTGATAGCGCTTGTCGAGCGCCATGCGCCCGATGCCCGCGCCGGTCGCGGCGTCGTGCGGCGGGTGCGGGGTCATCTTGACGTCGAACGTGCCGCTGATGGAGTCGGTCATGGGGTCCTCGGTGGGGGACGGCATTGTAGAGCCGGACACCGGGCATCTTGCCTCTACGCCACTGGGAACTCAGTGCGCTCCGTGTCGCGCGGCTCGCGCTGGTTCACCTGCACCGCATTGAACGCGCCCGCGCGGTGCGTTCGCCGCCGCACACCGACGCCTTACCCGGACCGCGCGAGCGCCGGCACCTGGCACGGCATCTGCGTAGCCCCGCATCCGCCTGCCCCGACCGGAGCCCGCATGACCGACGCCGCCTCGCCCCGACCCGCACCGGACGGCGCCGCGCCCGACGGCCGCCGCCGTTTCCTGACGATCGCCGGGGCGACGGTCGCGACCCTGGCGGCTCCCGCCATCGTCCGCGCGCAGGCGTCGCCGAAGATCCGCATCGGCTTCTGGCCGGTCGCATCGGCGCTGCCGTTCTTCGTCGCAATCGAGAAGGGTTATTTCAAGGAGGCCGGTCTCGACGTCGAGCCGCAGAAGTTCGCGAGCGCGCAGCAGGTGATGGAAGCGATGCTGTCGGGGCGTGGCGAAGGCAGCGCGAACGGCACCGCGTCGGCCGTGCTCGCGATCGGCGAGATCGCGCAGCCCGGCCTGTTCAAGATCTTCTGCACCAACCCCACGAACGCGAAATACGTTCTCGACGAGTTCATCGTCGCGAAGGACAGTCCGACCAAGTCGATGGCCGAGCTGAAGGGCAAGCGCGTCGCGTCGGGTCCCGGCATCCAGAACGTCACGCTCGCGAAGGTGATGCTCGAACGCGCCGACGCCGGCGCGATGTCGATCAGCGAACTGCCGATCGGCCAGCACGTCGCGGCGATCGCCGCGGGCCAGGTCGACGCCGCGTACACGCTCGAGCCGACCGGCACCGTGGGACGTCTGAACGGCAGCACGCGGACGCTCGAGGTCGGCGTCGTCGCGAAGTACATCCTCGGCGACCCGATGGCGCCGTGGCACGGCGGCTCGGCCAGCCTAACGACCGAGTTTATCAAGAAGTACCCGGAGGTCGCGAAGAAATACATGGCGGCGTACCGGAAGGGCGTCGAACTCGTGAAGAACAAGCCCGACGAGGCGCGTCCTTTCCTCAAGGGCTACACGGCGATCGAAGGGCCGCTGACCGCGGAGGTGCCGATGTCGGACTACCTGTTCTCGAGCGACTTCAAGCCGGCCGACGTCGCGTACTTCCAGAAGTTCTACGACCTCTTCACCGAGAAGGGCATCTTCGAGCGCAAGGTCGACGTCGGCGGCCTGCTCTACAAGGCATGACGATGGCCGCCACCCCGCTCGCCGTCCCGCCGACCCAGCCGACCACCGCCGCCGCCGGCAAGCCGTGGGAGGCGCCGGGCCCGAACGATGCCGTCGCCGCGCCGCGCACGCCGTGGCGCCAAAGGCTGCTGCCGGTGATCGGTCCGGTGGTGCTGTTCATCGTGTGGGACCTGGTCGTCCGCTTCGGCTTGATCAAGGCGATCCTGCTGCCGACGCCGTGGGCGACGCTTCAGGCGCTCGCGACCGGCCTCGCCGGCGGGCCGCTGATGAACGACTTCCTCGTGACGGTGTGGCGCACGCTCGAGTCGTTCCTGATCGCGGCGGTGGTCGGCGTCCCGCTCGGCGTGCTGCTCGGCTCGAACGAGAAGGCCTACCGCTCGGTCGAGTTCCTGATCGACTTCTTCCGCTCGACGCCGTCGTCCGCGCTGATCCCGCTGTTCCTGCTGATCTTCGGCGTGTCGGACGTCAACAAGGTCGCGATCGCCGCATTCGGCGCGCTGCTGATCGTGCTGTTCAACAGCGCGTACGGCGTGATCAACGCACGGAAGCAGCGCGTGATGGCGGCGAAGGTGATGGGCGCCAACCATTGGCAAATCTTCAGGGACGTGCTGTTCTGGGAGAGCCTGCAGCCGACCTTCGTCGGCCTGCGTTCCGCGGTGTCGATGGCGCTCGTGATCGTGATCGTGGCCGAGATGTTCATCGGCTCCGACACCGGGCTCGGCCATCGCATCATCGACGCGCAGCAGGTGCTGAACGTCAAGAGCATGTACGCGGCGATCCTCGCGGCCGGCGCGCTCGGCTACGCGCTCAACGTCCTGTTCCTCGTCGCGGAGCGGCGCATCGTGCACTGGAGCGGACGGTGAGCGCGGTGTTGCGACCGGCGGCCGCGTTCGTGCCCGGACCGGCCGGCACGCACATCACGATCCGCGGGTTGACCAAGTACTTCGCCGGCTGGCCGCTCTACGACCGCTTCGACCTCGACATCCCGAAGCACCGGATCGTGTCGGTGTTCGGCCCGAACGGCTGCGGCAAGTCGACGCTGATCAACATGATCGCGGGACTCGTGCCGATCGACTCGGGCCAGATCCTGTTCGACGGCAAGTCGCTCGCGGACACGAAGATCGGCTACGTGTTCCAGAACTATCGCGAGGCGCTGCTGCCGTGGCGCCGCACGATCGACAACATCCGCTATCCGCTCGAACTCGAAGGGATGAAGAAGGGCGACATCGAGACGCGCATCGGCGAGCTCGAGGAGTCGTTCAGCGTCAAGTTCGACCTGAAGCGCTATCCGTACGAGCTGTCGGGCGGCCAGCAGCAGACCGCATCGATCATGCGCGCGCTCGCGCCGAAGCCCGAGGTGATCTTCCTCGACGAGCCGTTCTCGGCGCTCGACTTCGAGATGACGCTGTTCATCCGCGAAAAGCTGCAGGAGGTCTTCATGGCCACCGGGACGACGATGATGCTCGTCTCGCACGACCTCGAGGAGGCCGTCTATCTCGCCGACGAGGTCCTGTTGTTGACCAAGCGGCCGACCAGGGTCGCCGAGATCCTGAAGTACGACGACGCCCGGCCGCGCACGGTCGACACGCTGTCGACGCCGAGCTTCGTCGCGACGAAGAAGCGGTCGATGGAGATCTTCCAGCGCGAGGTCAGGCGCTGACCGTCATGAAGGATGGGTCCGTGGATCCCTACGTCGATGCGGCGGCTGCGCTGCTCGGCCTGTCGATCGAACCGTATCGCGACGGCGTGCTGCGTTACTTCGCGCTCGCGGCGGACATGAACGCGATCGTCGACGCCGTACCGCTCGCCGTCCACGACGAGTCGGGCGAGGCCTTCGTGCCGGTCGAGCCCTCGTCGTCGGCCCTGCCTTGACCGACGCGGCGGTCTCCGGGTCCGTCACCGACGCGGTCGACGCGAGCCTTGCCGCGATCGCGGCGACCGACGGGTCGATCAATGCCTACACCGACGTCGTCGCCGATCGCGCCCGCGCGCGGGCACTTCGCCTCGACCGCGACCGCTCGCTGCCGCTCTTCGGGATGCCGTTCGCGGCGAAGAACCTGTTCGACGTCGCCGGACTCGTCACGCTGGCCGGCTCGAAGATCGAACGCGACGCGCCGGCGGCGACGCGCGACGCGGTCTTGGTCGAACGGCTGGAAGCGGCCGGCGCGGTGCTCGTCGGCACGCTCAACATGGACGAGTACGCGTACGGCTTCACGACCGAGAACACGCATTACGGCCCGACCCGCAACCCGCACGACCCGACGCGCGTCGCCGGCGGCTCGTCCGGCGGTTCGGGCGCGGCGGTGGCGTCGGGGACGGTGCCGGTCGCGCTCGCGTCCGACACGAACGGGTCGATCCGCGTGCCGGCGTCGCTCTGCGGCGTGTTCGGGCTGAAGCCGACCTTCGGGCGCCTGACGCGACGCGGGACCTACCCGTTCGTCGCGAGCCTCGACCACCTCGGACCGATCGCGCGGAGCACGCGCGACCTCGCGCTCGCCTACGACGCCATGCAGGGCCCCGATCCGCTCGACGCCGGCTGCACCTTGCGTGCGGCCGAGCCGACCGTCGCGACGCTCGAACGCGGCGCGGACGGTCTTCGCATCGCGGTACTGGGCGGCTGGTTCGCGGCCCGCGCCGGCGCCGACGCGCAGGC
>CAXTDA010000076.1:0-12517 GCA_964242935.1 uncultured Burkholderiaceae bacterium
CGACGAGTTCTACGTGCACAAGCCGATGCTGGCCGCCGGCAAGCGCGCGGTGATCAGGCGCCAGATCGGCTCGAAGCTGATCAAGATGACGTTCGCGCCGGCCGGATCCGCCGAGCGCGTGCAGACCGTCGACGTGCCGCTCGACCAGCGGAACCGCTATTCGCTCACCGACGACGACGTGATCGAGCTCGCGACGTATGCCGTCACGATCGAGAAGCACTACGGCCGCGCGATGGACATCGAGTGGGGGAAGGACGGCAACGACGGCAAGCTCTACATCCTGCAGGCGCGTCCGGAGACGGTGCGCTCGCAGATGAAGGCGGGCACGTCGGAGCAGAAGTTCAGGCTCAAGGGCTCGTCGAAGGTGCTCGCCCAGGGTCGCGCGATCGGCCAGCGCATCGGCACCGGCCCGGTCCGCATCGTCAGCGATCCGTCCGAGATGGACAAGGTGCAGCCGGGCGACATCCTGGTCGCCGACATGACCGACCCGAACTGGGAACCGGTGATGAAGCGTGCGTCGGCGATCGTCACGAACCGCGGGGGCCGCACCTGCCACGCCGCGATCATCGCGCGCGAGCTCGGGGTGCCGGCGGTGGTCGGCTGCGGCGACGCGTCTGAGACGCTGACCGAGGGGCAGATGGTCACCGTCTCGTGCGCCGAGGGCGACGAAGGGCACGTCTACGACGGCGTGCTGGAGATGGAGGTCACCGAGGTCACCCGCGGCGAGCTGCCGTCGATCCCGGTCAAGATCACGATGAACATCGGCAATCCGCAGCTCGCGTTCGACTTCCGCGCGATCCCGAACGAGGGCGTGGGGCTCGCGCGGCTCGAGTTCATCATCAACAACAACATCGGCATCCACCCGAAGGCGATCCTCGACTATCCGGACATCGACCCCGACCTGAAGAAGGCCGTCGAAAGCGGCTCGCGCGGGCACGAATCGCCTCGCGCGTTCTACGTCGACAAGCTCGCCGAGGGCGTCGCGACGATCGCGGCCGCGTTCTGGCCGAAGAAGGTCATCGTGCGGCTGTCCGACTTCAAGTCGAACGAATACAAGAAGCTGGTCGGCGGCTCGCGCTACGAGCCCGACGAGGAAAATCCGATGCTCGGGCTGCGCGGCGCGTCGCGCTACCTGACGCCGGATTTCGCCGAATGCTTCGAGATGGAATGCACGGCGATGAAGCGCGTGCGCGACGAGATGGGCCTGACGAACGTCGAGCTGATGGTGCCGTTCGTGCGGACGCTGACCGAGGCCGAGAAGGTCATCGCGCTGCTCGCGAAGAACGGGCTCGAACGCGGCAGGACGTCCAACGGCGACCCGGATTCCGCGCTTCGCATCGTGATGATGTGCGAGCTGCCGTCCAACGTCGTGCTCGCCGACCGCTTCCTCGACCACTTCGACGGCTTCTCGATCGGGTCCAACGACCTGACGCAGCTGACGCTCGGACTCGATCGCGATTCGGGTCTCGTCGCCGAAGGCTTCGACGAACGCGACCCGGCCGTCATCGCGCTGCTGCACCAGGCCATCTCCGCCTGCGTGAAGCGCGGCAAGTACGTGGGCATCTGCGGGCAGGGGCCGTCGGACCATCCGGACTTCGCCGAGTGGCTGATGAAGGAAGGGATCGAGTCGATGTCGCTGAACCCGGACACGGTGATGGCGACCTGGAACCACCTCGCGAAGCTCGCTCCGCATTGAGGTTGCAGCGCCACGGCATCGCGGCGCAGAATCCGCTTCGGTTCGGATCGGGTCGATGCAGGAGCAAGCGATGAGCGACGTGATGGTGTGGTTCGTGATCGCCTTCGGCCTGCTGATCGCCGAGCTGATGACCGGCACGTTCTACCTGCTGATGGTGGCGATCGGCTGCGCGGTGGGCGGGCTCGCCGCGGTGGCCGGCGCGACGCTGCCGCTGCAGCTCGTCATCGGCGCGGCGGTCGGCTTCGCGGCGACGATGGTGCTGCGCCGGACGCGCTGGGGCATGCAGCGCCTGCAGCCGGACGTCGCGAGCAACCGCGACGTGATCCTCGACATCGGCGAGGTGGTCCAGGTGAGCGACTGGCGCGACGGGACGGCCCACGTGCGCTATCGCGGCTGCCAATGGGACGCCGCGCTCGAGCCGGGCGCCCTCGCGCGCCCCGGCGCGCAGATCATCAAGGCGATCCGCGGCAGCACGCTGATCGTCGCACCCGTCCCCTGAGACACCGGCGACGGTCGCTTCGCGGCCGCTTCGCCCTTCACTCACCGCCGTTCGAAAGGCGCACCCCATGCAAGGCGTCGGCATCGTCGCACTGGTCCTGTTCGTCATCTTCGTCGTGTTCGCGGTGCAGACCATCAAGGTCGTGCCGCAGCAGCACGCGTGGATCGTCGAGCGTCTCGGCAAGTATCACGCGACGCTCGCGCCGGGCCTCAACATCGTGATCCCGTTCATCGACCGGGTCGCGTACAAGCACGTGCTGAAGGAGATCCCGCTCGACGTGCCGAGCCAGATCTGCATCACGCGCGACAACACGCAGCTGCAGGTCGACGGCATCCTGTTCTTCCAGGTCACCGACCCGATGCGCGCGTCGTACGGGTCGTCGAACTTCATCGTCGCGATCACGCAGCTCGCGCAGACGACGCTGCGCTCGATCATCGGCAAGATGGAACTCGACAAGACGTTCGAGGAACGCGATCACATCAACGCGAGCGTCGTCGCGGCGATCGACGAGTCGGCCGCGAACTGGGGCGTGAAGGTGCTGCGCTACGAGATCAAGGACCTGACGCCGCCGAAGGAGATCCTGCACGCGATGCAGGCGCAGATCACCGCCGAACGCGAGAAGCGCGCGGTGATCGCGACGTCGGAAGGGCGTCGCCAGGAGCAGATCAACATCGCGTCCGGCGAGCGCGAGGCGCAGATCCAGCGTTCCGAAGGCGAGCGCCAGGCGGCGATCAACCGAGCGCAGGGCGAGGCGTCGGCGATCCTCGCGGTCGCCGAGGCGAACGCGTCGGCGATCCGCCAGGTCGGCCTCTCGATCGCGGCGCCGGGCGGGATGGAATCGGTCAACTTCAAGGTCGCGCAGCAATACGTCGAGGCGTTCGAGAAGCTGGCGAAGGCGGGCAACACGCTGATCGTGCCGGCGGACCTGTCGAACGTGTCGTCGCTGATCGCGTCGGCGATGCAGACGGTGCGAAGCCAGAATGCGACGCCGACGTCGACCGTGCGCTGACGGCTTGCAGACTGGCGAGATCGGACTTGTAATACCGCTTTCCTTACATTAATGTAAGGCGTCGAACGAAACCGGCTCCCCATGACCACCGCCACGCTCACCAGCAAGGGGCAGATCACCATTCCCGCCGCCGTCCGCACCGCGCTCGGCGTCGACACGGGCGATCGCGTCGAATTCGTCGAAATCGAGCCGGGGCGTTACGAATTCATCGCCGCGACGCGCTCGGTCAAGGCATTGAAGCAGCTGTTCGGTCGGCGCGAGTCCGCCGTCACCGTCGAGCAGATGAATGCGGCGATCGGGCGACGGGCCGCTGCCGCAGCGTCGCGCGAACGGTGACGGGCCTCGACACCAACGTCCTCGTCCGCTACATCATGCAGGACGACCGGAAGCAGTCGCCGATCGCCACGCGCTGCATCGAATCGCTGACGGGCGAATCGCCCGGTTACGTGCCGGTCGTCGCGCTGGTCGAGTTGTACTGGGTCCTCGATTCGGCTTACGCGCTCGATCGCGGGCAGCTGGTGAGCGCGTTCGAGGGCTTGCTCCGCGCGAAGGAGATCGTCGTCGAACAGGCGGCCCTCGTCTGGAAGGCGGTTCGCGCGTTCCAGTCGAGCGGCGCCGACTTCGCCGATGCCGTGATCGCGGTGTCGGGGGGGGGCCGCCGCGCCCCCCCGCCCGGCCGCCAAGCCCCCCCCGCCGCCCGGCGGGGGCCGGGGGGGGGGGGGCGCGCGGCGGGCGCCCCCCGGACGGTCACCTTCGACCGACGCGCCGCGCGCGATGGCGCCATGGAACTGTTGCAGGCGTGATGCCCGACCGCATCCCGACCATCGACCTGTCGCCCTGTCGCGACGGCACGCCGGCCGAACGCGCCGCCACCGTCGCCGCCATCGGTGACGCCGCCGAGCGCTACGGCTTCCTGCTCGTCGTCGGGCACGGCATCGCGCCTGCCGTGCTGCAGGGCGGCTTCGACGCCGGGCGCAAGTTCTTCGCGCTGCCCGACGCGGTCAAGCGCGCCATGCAGGAGCGCGGCTCCGACCGCGGCTACCAGCCGATGTTCGACAACCTGCGCGACGACGGCAAGCCGAGCGCGCAGGAAGGCTGGACGATGGGTCATCCGGTCCCGCCGACCGACCCGGCGCTCGCCGACCTGCCGTTCTACGCACCGACGCCGTGGCCGGACCTGCCGGGGTTTCGCGCGCGCTTCGAGACGCTCTATGGCGCCATGTTCGCGCTCGGGCGCGAGCTGCTCGGCACGATGGCGGAGCACCTCGGCGCCCGTCCCGACTTCTTCGAGTCGGCGCTCGTCGACACGTATTCGCATCTGCGCATCAACCATTACCCGCCGCACGAGACGGTCGCGCACGTGGCCGAGGAGGGCGTGTTCGCGCACTACGACGAGAGCCTGCTGACGCTGCTGCTGCAGGACGAGAACAGCGGCCTCGACGTGCTCGGACGCGACGGCCGCTGGATTCCGGTGGCTCCCGATCCGCAGGCGGTCGTCGTCAACGTCGGGAAGATGCTGCGGCACTGGACCGGCGGCCGCTACAACGCTGCGCTCCATCGCGTGATCAACCACTCGGGCCGCGACCGCTACTCGATCCCGCTCTTCATGCATCCGAGCTTCGACACGGTCGTCGATCCGGCGCGGCTGGCCGGCCGGGCCGACCCCGCGTGGCCGCCGATCGTCGCCGGCGAGGAGGTCGTCGCGAGCTTCGCCGCGACGCGTCGGTCGGGGCAGGACGCGGAGCGGGCGACCGTGATGTCGATCAGCGATAAGCGGCCGGGTCGCTCGAATGCGTCGGGTGCGCCACCGCGCTCTTGAGCGCATCACTCATCGGCATGGAGACGGTCAGACCTCTCGGCGGTATCGGCGAGAGGAACCATTTCGCGTAGATCCTGTTGATTTCGCCGCTGCGAAAGGTCGCCTCGATGGCACGGTCGGCCAACGCCTGGAACTGCATGTCGTCCTTGCGCAGCATGATCGCGGAAGGTTCGTAGTTCAGGGCCACAGGGCTGATCTGGTAGGTGTCGGGCGCGGGCGAGCTGGCCACCAGCAAGTACAGCAGGACGTCATCCATCGCGAATGCGTCCGCCGTCCCGCTTTCCACCATGTGGAAGGCCTGAGCGTGGTCTGGAGCGGACACGATGTTGATGCCCAATTTCCGCTCACGGTTGAGTTGCTTGACCTGTTGCAGGTTCGAAGTTCCCGCAGTGGAGACCAGCGTCTTCCCTCGCATGTTCTTGAGATTCACGATGCCCGACGAGCGTTTCGCGACCAGGCGGTTCGAAGCGATGAAGGTCGTATTCGTGAACGAGACGAGCTGTTGGCGATCGGCACTGTTGACGGTGGTGCCGCACTCGAGGTCGATGGTGCCGTCGACCAGGAGCGGGATGCGCGTCGAAGACGGAACGGTCTGCTCGAGCACGTTGAGGTTCGGCATCTTTAACTCGACCTTGACCGCATCCACGATCTTCATGCACAAGTCGATCGAGTATCCGATGGGCCGCTGATCGTTGCCGAGGTACGAGAAGGGAACGGACGACTCGCTCACGCCGAGCGTGATGGCTCCGCTGGCCTTGACCTTCTTCAAGGTTCCCTCCAGCGCTCGCACCGCAGTAGACGGGTCGGCAGCCGGAATGGCGACCGATTCCGGATGCGTCTCGTCCTGCGCTGCTTTTCCGCTACCCGGAGACGTCGTCGGCAATGGCGACGTCTGCTGTTTCGTTTCGGACGCGACGACTGGCGAAGTGGTCCCCGCCGCGCTCGGGCCAGGGCTCGTGGCGGGCGGATGCACCGCTGCGCCGCTCTCGGTCACCGGCTTCCGAGCCTGGAAGACCACGAACGCGATGATGGCGACGACGACCAGGCCGCCCAGGGCGAGCGCCGGGGAAACCGGGAAGCGCCGCGGCAGCGCAGGCGCGGCGGGCGACCGAGGCGTCGGCGCCGTGGGCGCTGCAGCGACCGCTTCTCCCGCTTCCGACGCGGTGCGACTCGCAAGCGCGGAACCGGCCGCGGCGAGCGACTCCCCTTGCCCGTCGTCGTCGGCCGCCAGTCTCGCGACCAGACGCGCGAGAGCCTCCTCGTAATCGTCTCGAAAATCGACGTACTGCCAGCGGCGCAATCGAAAGGGGATCTTGCAGTCGACGTGCAGGATGGGTGTGATGCTCTTTCCCTCGTCGATCGCGAAGCCGACTTCGTCCTGCACGTTTTCCGACTGGACGGACGAGGGCGAAAGGACGACAAGCACCGTCGACGCGTTCGCCAACGCGGCCTCGACCGACTGGTCCCAGCGATGGCCGGGGAGTATGTCGATCTGATCGATCCAGACCGAACATTGCTTCGCCTTCAGATCCGAGGCGAGGCGCTTGGCGAATTCCGCGTCGGCGCGCGCGTAGCTGAGGAACGTCGTCTTGGCCATGGCGTGTCCAAAGCGAAAGTCGAAGAAGCAGAGCGCGATGAGATCGGGACGTCGTCAGGTTCGACCTCGCGCCGTGCGAAGGACGGGGAAGCAAGTGCCGGGCGGCCATCCTCGGACCAGCGCTGACGGGGTCGTCGCATCTGCCGATCGGCAGAGGGAGCGTCACGGCGCGACCGGCTACCTTGTCCAGAAGTGTGGGCAGCCTCGGCCGGATCCGTCAATACCGAAGCGGCTCTCCTCGACGATATGCGGACGGGACGGCCGTGGCGTTCCAGCCCGACCCGGCGGTCGTCTGCGCTTCAGCCGGCGATCGTCGACGCGTCGATGCTGAAGCGGTAGCGCACGTCGCTCTTCAGCATCCGCTCGTAGGCCTCGTCGATCTTCGACGCCGGGATGATCTCGACGTCCGACACGATGCCGTGCTCGCCGCAGTAGTCGAGCATCTCCTGCGTCTCGGCGATGCCGCCGATCAGCGAGCCACCGACGCTCTTGCGGCCCATGATCAGCGAGAAGAGGTGGAGGTCGAGCGGTCGCTCGGGCGCGCCGACGGTGACCATCGTGCCGTCGACCTTCAACAGTCCGAGGTAGGTGTTGAGGTCGTACGGCGCCGAGATCGTGCTCAGCACGAAGTCGAAGCTGCCGGCGTGCGACTTCAGGTCCGCCTTGTCCTTCGAGACGACGACGCCGACCGCGCCGAGGCGCTTCGCGTCGTCGGCCTTCGCGGCGGTGGTCGTGATAACCCAGGTCTCGGCGCCGAACGCGCTCGCGAACTTGACGCCCATGTGGCCGAGGCCGCCGAGCCCGACGACGCCCACCTTGTGGCCGGCGCCGATCTTCCAGTGGCGGAGCGGCGAGTACGTCGTGATGCCGGCACAGAGCAGCGGCGCAGTCGCGGCGAGATCGAGGTTGTCCGGCAGGCGCAGCACGTAGCGCTGGTCGACGACGATGCGCGTCGAGTACCCGCCGTAGGTCCGCGTCACCTTGTCCTGCTCGGTGCTGTTGTAGGTGCCCGACATCCCCTTCTCGCAGAACTGCTCGAGGTCGGCCTTGCACGGCGCGCATTCGCGGCACGAGTCGACGAAGCAGCCGACCCCGGCGCGGTCGCCGACCGCGAACGTCGTCACCGCCGAACCGACTTCGGCGACGTGGCCGACGATCTCGTGGCCGGGCACCATCGGGAACGTCGAGCCGCCCCACTCGTCGCGCACCTGATGCAGGTCGGAGTGACAGACGCCGCAGAACGCGACGTCGATCAGGACATCGTCGGGACCGACGTCACGGCGTTCGAAGGACCAGGGAGCGAGCGGGGCGCGGGCGGATGCGGCGGCGTAGGCGTTGACGGGGATCATGGAATTTCCATCGGAAGAAATCGGGGGCGTCCATGGCAGGCGAGGGACGCGAGGGAGGAGATTGTAGGACAGTCGCCGGGTCGCGCTCCGGCTCGCCACTCCCGATTGACACCTGATGCGTCATTGCCTAGCATCACGCATCATGCGAACCACGATCGACATCGACGATCCGATCCTGAAGGAGGTCAAGAGGCTTCAGCGACGGACGGGGCACTCGCTCGGCCGCCTGATCTCCGACTTGCTGGCGCGTTCGCTCGCGGAGGCGAAGCAGGCCGAAGCGGCTGCGCCCGCGTTCCGCTGGACCTCGGCGGCGATGGGCGCGCGGGTCGATCTACGCGACAAGGATGCGTTGTACGACGCGATGGAGAAGCGACGCCGATGAGCTTCGGCATCGACGTGAACATCCTGCTCTACGCATCGGACGCGAACAGTCCACAGCACGACAGGGCCGCGGCTTTCCTCGAGGGCTGCGCCGGCGGAGACGAGGTCTTCTGTCTCGCGTGGCTCACGTTGCTGAGCTACGTCCGCATGGCGACGCATCCGGCGATCTTCGAGCATCCGCTTTCGCATCGGGATGCGGTGCGCAACGTCGATGCGCTCGTCGCGGTGCCCATGTGCCGGGTGATCGGCGAGGAGGACGGCTTCTGGAACGTCTACCGCCGCATGACCGACGAGGTGCCGACCCGGGGCAATCTGGTTCCGGACGCGCACCTCGCGTCCGTCCTGGTCCAGCACGGGGTCGTCCGGCTCTATACGCACGACCGCGACTTCCGGAAGTTTCCCGCGTTGCGTGTGATCGATCCGCTGGTCTGAACCGCTCGGGACTCGATGGCACCGACCGCCTTGTGCGTGGCAAAGCGGCGCCAGGCGATTGAGACGTTGCTGCTCGCGCTCCGTGAACGGTCTCCCCTTGGCTCAACGCATGTTTCCGTTGTTCGGCGTTCGGGACGGCTTCAGACAAGCGCTCGTTCACGCCTGTCCGTCGCAGCCGCCTACCGCGTCTTCATCAGCCGTTGCTGCTCGCGCTTCCAGTCGCGGTCCTTCTCGGTCTGGCGCTTGTCGTGCTGCTTCTTCCCTTTCGCGAGGCCGACCTCGAGCTTGATGCGGCCGCCCTTGAAGTGGAGGTTCAGCGGTACCAGCGTGTAGCCGGCGCGCTCGACCTTGCCGATCAGTCGCTTGATCTCCTCGGCGTGGAGCAGCAGCTTCCGCGTGCGGACCGGGTCGGGGACGATGTGGGTGCCCGTGCTGATCAGCGGCGTGATGTGCGCGCCGAACAGGAAGACCTCGGCGCCGCGGAGCAGCACGTACGCCTCCTTGATGTTGGCGCGACCGGCGCGGATCGCCTTCGCTTCCCAGCCCTGCAGGACGAGGCCCGCCTCGTAGCGGTCCTCGACGAAGTACTCGTGGAAGGCCTTCTTGTTGTCGACGATGCCCATGATGCGAAACCCGCAGAGCCCCCTTCGGTAGAATTCGCTTCTTTCATCCGCTTCTCGCGCCGTCCCCGCACGCAGCCGCGCATTCTAGTGGACGGTCACTCCCGCACCTTGCATGGCATCGATCGAGAAGTCCGTCCTCGTCCGTCACAGCGCCCCGAGCATGTTCGCGCTCGTCGCCGACGTCGAGTCGTATCCCGAGTTCCTGCCGTGGTGCGGCGGCTCGCGGGTCGTCTCCCGGACCGGCGACCAGGTCACCGCCGAGGTCGACATCAACTTCCTCGGCCTCGTGCAGAGCTTCACGACGGAGAACGACCAGCATGCGCCGGACCGTATCGACCTGCGGCTGGTCAAGGGACCGTTCTCGTCGCTCGACGGCGGCTGGCGCTTCACGCCGCTCGCGGACGACGCGTGCAAGGTCGAGCTCACGTTGAACTACGACTTCAACAACTTCCTGCTGCAGCGGCTGGTCGGGCCCGTCTTCCACCAGATCGCGACGACGATGGTCGACAGCTTCGTCAAGCGGGCCGACGAGGTCGGCAGTCGGGCCGCCTGACGCGCGGCCGTGCAGGTCGAGGTCTGCTACGCGCTCTCGACCGTCGCGACCCGCATCGCGGTGACGCTGGAACCGGGCGCGACGGTCGAACAGGCGATCGCGGCGAGCCGCATCGTCGCGCTGCTGTCGCTCGACCGCGACGCGCTCGGCCTCGCGATCTTCGGTCGGCGTGCGACACCGGACACGGTGCTCGAAGACGGCGACCGCGTCGAGTTGCTCCGGCCGTTGTCGGTCGACCCGAAGGAGGCGAGGCGACGGCGGGCCGAAAAGCGGGGACGCGACAAGCCGCCCGGCGCCGAACGCTGACCTACTTGTTGCAGTACTGCGCGACCTGACCCTGCGACTTCGCGATCTCGCTCGCGCGATCCGCGTCGTCGATGTAGACGCGCTCGCCCTTCTCGTTGAAGCGTGCCGCGCGCCCGCCCGCCTGCAACGCCGCGAGGTTGCCGCGGACCGCGCTGCAGTTCTCCTGCATCGCCTTGGCCTTGGCGGCATCGTCGTCGGCTTTCTTCGCGGCGTCGGCCGACTCCTTCTGGCGCAGCTTCGCGTCGAGCTCGCGATCGGCGAGCGACCGCGGCACGTCGGTCTTGCCGGCGCCCTTGGCCGCGGCCTCCTTGTCGGCGAGCGGTGCGGGCGGCGCGATGCGGGCCCTCGGTTCCTTGATGATGCGCGACGCGGGCACGCCGACCGGCGGCGGCAGGTCGCTCGCGACCAGGTGACCCGCCTCGTCCTTCCAGACCCACTGAGCGAGGGCCGGGCCGGTCGACAGCAGCAGCGCCGCGGCGGCGATGCACGAACACACAGCGGAACGGCCGGCCATCATCGTCGATCCTCGCGTAGACCGGGCACGGTACGTCAGAGTCCGGCGCAGCGTCAACGACCGTCGACCGGCGGACGTGGCGCGCGACAGGCGGTCTCTCGGGAGCGGCCCGTCGCCCGGAAGGGCGGAGGGCCTTCTGTACAATTCCGTTTTGGAAAAAGGGATTGCAATGCGTTTGACTCAAAAAGCCCTGACGTTCGACGACGTCCTCCTCGTTCCGGCCTATTCGGCCATCCTCCCCCGCGACACCGATCTCACCACCCGCCTGACCCGCGGCATCACGCTCAACATCCCGCTCGTGTCGGCGGCGATGGACACCGTCACCGAAGCCCGCCTCGCGATCGCGATGGCCCAGGAGGGCGGCATCGGCATCATCCACAAGAACATGCCGCCGAAGGAGCAGGCGCGCGAGGTCGCGAAGGTCAAGCGCTACGAGTCCGGCGTGCTGCGCGATCCGATCACGATCCCGCCGTCGATGAAGATCTCGGACGTGATCGCGTTGACCCATCAGCACGGCATCTCGGGCTTTCCGGTGGTCGAGGGCCGGAAGGTCGTCGGCATCATCACGAACCGCGACCTGCGCTTCGAGGAGGAGCTCGACGCCGAGGTGCGAGAGAAGATGACGCCGCGCGAGAAGCTCGTCACCGTCAAGGAGGGCGCGACGCTCGACGAAGCGAAGCGGCTGATGAATCGGCACCGTCTCGAACGGGTGGTCGTCGTCGACGACGCGTTCGAGCTTCGCGGCCTGATCACCGTCAAGGACATCCAGAAGGCGGTCGAGCATCCGCAGGCGTCGAAGGACGAGCAGGGGAAGCTGCGCGTCGGCGCGGGGCTCGGCATCGGCGGCGACACCGACGAGCGGGCCGAGCGGCTCGCGGCCGCGGGCGTCGACGTGTTCGTGATCGACACCGCGCACGGCCACAGCGCCAACGTGCTCGCGAAGGTCGAGGCGATCAAGACGCGCTACCCGAACATCCAGGTGATCGGCGGCAACATCGCGACCGGTGCCGCCGCGAAGGCGCTCGCCGAGCACGGCGCCGACGGCGTCAAGGTCGGCATCGGACCGGGGTCGATCTGCACGACGCGCATCGTCGCCGGCGTCGGCGTCCCGCAGATCACCGCGATCGACAACGTCGCGAGGGCGCTCGACGGCACCGGCGTGCCGGTGATCGCCGACGGCGGCATCCGCTATTCGGGCGACATCTCGAAGGCGATCGCGGCCGGCGCGTCGACCGTGATGATGGGCAGCATGTTCGCCGGGACCGAGGAGGCACCGGGCGAGGTCATCCTGTTCCAGGGCCGTTCGTACAAGGAGTATCGCGGCATGGGATCGGTCGGCGCGATGAGCGAAGGCTCGGCGGACCGCTACTTCCAGGACCCCGGCAACAACATCGACAAGTTCGTGCCCGAGGGGATCGAGGGTCGCGTACCGTACAAGGGCTCCGTCGCGGCGATCCTGTTCCAGCTCGTCGGCGGCCTCCGCCAGAGCATGGGTTATTGCGGCTGCACGACGATCGAGGACCTGCGCGGCAACGCCGAGTTCGTCGAGATCACGACGGCCGGCATCCGCGAGTCGCACGTCCACGACGTGCAGATCGTCAAGGAAGCGCCGAACTACCGGGTGGAGTGACGCGTCGGTGGCGGAGCAGCGAGGCACTCGATTTTGTCGTCCCGGGGCCCGGCGGGGGGGGGGTGGGTGGTGCCGGGGGTGCGGGGGGGGGGGGGGCCCCCGCGGGGGC
>CAXTDA010000077.1:0-12394 GCA_964242935.1 uncultured Burkholderiaceae bacterium
CTCGGCGGCTACCTGTGGTCGAACCGCATGGAAGCGCAGAAGCAGCGGATGCAGCAGGCGACGCAGGGGACCGGCGTCGAGGTCACGCAGACCGCCGACAACCAGCTGAAGCTCAACATCCCGAGCGACATCTCGTTCGACACCGGACGCGCCGACATCAAGCCGAACTTCCGCGCGGTCCTCGACCAGTTCGCGCAGGGCCTCCGCGACAACGCCGGCAGCACGGTGCGCATCATCGGTCATACCGATTCGACCGGAACCGACGCGATCAACGGTCCGCTGTCGGTGGAACGCGCGGAGAGCACCCGCAACTACCTGATCGACCGCGGCGTCGCGGCCAACCGCTTCTCGATCGACGGTCGCGGCGAGCACGAGCCGATCGCGGACAACACCACCGACGCGGGACGTGCGCGCAACCGGCGCGTGGAGATCTTCGTCGGCGAGCAGCAGGCGGCGGCGACGCAGGTCCAGCCGCGCTGACGCGTCGCGATCAGCCGAACAGTTCGGCGAGCGCGCGGCCCGGATCGTCGGCGCGCATGAACGTCTCGCCGATCAGGAAGCCGTGGACGCCGGCGGCTCGCATCCGCGCCACGTCGGCCCGGGTGCCGATGCCGGACTCCGTGACGAGCAGACGATCGGCCGGCACGCGGTCGAGCAGGTCGAGCGTGGTGTCGAGCCGCGTCTCGAAGGTTCGCAGGTCGCGGTTGTTGATGCCGACGACGGTGCGCGTCGGGTGCGCCGTCAGGCCGAGCGCGAGCTCGAGTTGGGCGCCGTCGTGCGCTTCGACCAGCACATCCATGCCGAGCGCGTATGCGTCCGCGGCGAGCGAGGCGAGCGCCGCCGGGTCGAGCGCGGCCACGATCAGCAGGATGCAGTCGGCTCCCATCGCGCGCGCCTCGACCACCTGATACCGATCGATCGTGAAGTCCTTGCGGAGCACCGGCAACGCACAGGCGCAGCGCGCGGCGACGAGCGCCTCGGTCGACCCCTGGAAGTAGTCCGTATCGGTCAGCACCGACAGACAGGTGGCCCCGCCCGCTTCGTACGAACGGGCGATCGCGGCCGGATCGAACGCCTCCCGAAGCAGTCCCTTCGACGGCGATGCCTTCTTGACCTCGGCGACGACCGCCGCCTCGCCGGAAGCGATGGCGCGCCGGATCGCCGCTGCGAAGCCACGGGGCGGCCCGGCATGCCGCGCGGCTTCCTCGACCGCTGCAAGAGATCGGATCCGCTCCGCGGCCGCGACCTCGTCCACCTTCGTCGCGAGGATCCGCGCGAGGACGTCGGTCATGCGCTACGGCGCGTGAACGCCACGAAGGCATCGAGCCGCGCCCGCGCCGCGCCGCTCGCGATGACTTCGCGCGCGCGACCGATCCCCGATTCGATCGAATCGCACACGTCGGCCGCATACAGCGCCAACCCCGCATTCAGCACGACGATCTCGCGCGGCGTGCCGTCGACGTCCGCGAGCGCCTCGTCGATCATGACCTTCGACTCGGCCGCATCGACGACCTTGAGGCCGCGGTTCGACTTCATCGCGAGCCCGTAGTCCTCCGGATGGATCTCGTACTCGCGGACCTCGCCGTCCTTCAGCTCGCCGACCAGCGTCGCGGCACCGAGCGAGGCCTCGTCCATCCCGTCCTTGCCGTAGACGACGAGCGCATGCGTCGCGCCGAGCCGTTGCAGCACGCGCACCTGGATGCCGACGAGGTCGGGGTGGAACACGCCCATCAGCTGGTGCAGCGCGCCGGCCGGGTTGGTCAGCGGCCCGAGGATGTTGAAGAGGGTCCGCACGCCGAGTTCCTTCCGGACCGCGGCGACGTTCTTCATCGCGCTGTGATGCGCCGGCGCGAACATGAAGCCGATGCCGGTCTCGTCGATGCAGGCCGCGACCTGGTCCGGCGTCAGCAGGACGTTCGCGCCGAGCGCCTCGAGCACGTCGGCGCTGCCCGACTTCGACGACACGCCGCGGTTGCCGTGCTTCGCGATCCGCGCCCCGCCGGCGGCCGCGACGAACATCGACGCGGTCGAGATGTTGAACGTGTGCGCGCCGTCGCCGCCGGTCCCGCAGAGGTCGATCAGGTGCGTCCTGTCGGCGACGACGACGGGCGTCGCGAACTCGCGCATCACCTGCGCCGCGGCCGCGATCTCGCCGATCGTCTCCTTCTTGACGCGCAGCCCGAGCAGCAGCGCCGAAGCGATCGACGGCGACAGCTCGCCGCGCATCAGCATCCGCATCAACGACAGCATCTCGTCGTGGAAGATCTCGCGGTGCTCGATGCAGCGGGTCAGGGCTTCGGCGGGGGTGATCGGCATGACGCTCGGCGTTCAGAAGGGAAGTGCGAAGTCCGCTCAGCGTGACCGATCCCAGCCGCGACCTGTTTCCCGAAAACGAGGTCGCGAGGGCATCGCTGGCACGACCCGCGAGGAACACGGGGTGCCTTGCATCGGCGCCGGAGTATCGCAGATACGTATCGATCGAACGTCGATGGCCCAGGACGAGGCATCGTCGACGATCGGGGTGAACGTCGGGCAGCGAGCGGTTCGCCATGCCCATCTGCCGATGGCGATCCCCGTTCCGGTGCAACGATCTGCCGAAAGCGATTGTCGCGCCGGTTTCGGAGAGCGCACGGATCGCACTCGGGTCGCGTGCGGCGGGCTTCCAGGTCGTGGATACGGCATTGAGTATGACCCCTGGTCCGACGGCGACAACGATGTCTAAGCCGCTGAACATCCGAACCGTGCGAACGGCACACGGGGACTGGCGCGATTGTTGCTCCCCTAAGATCATTTCTCGCTTCGCGACGCCGCTTCCGACCGAAAACGTAGAATGCGTGTGCGACGGGCCCTGTAGCCACACTCATCACATCCCCATTCATCAACCATGGCCCTTGAATGACCGACGACGACATCCGACGCGCTCGCAGGCGGCTGCTGCAGATGCACTACGAGAGCGGCGTGGGCCACATTGGCGGCAACTTGTCGTCACTCGATGCCATCTTGGTCGTGTTTCACGAGTTCCTGCGCCCGCAGGACCGTTTCATCCTCTCAAAGGGGCATTCGGCAGGCGCTCTCTACACCGCATTGTGGAGTTGCGGGCGGTTGCAGGACTTGGACCTCCGATCGTTTCACAAGGACGACACGTTGCTCGCGGGTCACCCACCGGCGTTCGGGATTCCCGACATCCCCTTTGCGACGGGGAGCCTTGGGCACGGTCTGTCGTTGGCAGCGGGCACCGCGCTCGGGATGCGGCTACGCGGCAATGATGGTCGGGCGATTTGCCTGACGTCCGATGGCGAGTGGCAGGAGGGTTCGACCTGGGAAGCGTTGATCTTCGCGGCCCACCACCAGCTTTCCAATCTGACCGTCCTCGTCGATCACAACAACCTGCAGGGTTTCGGGACAACCGCCGAAGTTGCGTCGATGTCGCCGTTGTGGACGAAGATGTCCGGCTTCAATATCGAAATCCTGGTCATCGACGGCCACGATGTGGCGGCCATCCGAGAGGCACTAAGGCGAGAGGCTTCGCGTCCCATGTTCGTTTTCCTTCAAACCGCGAAGGGCCGGGGCGTGAGCTTCCTGGAGCACCGCATGGATTCGCACTACGTCCCGCTGAACGAGACCAATTATGTTGCAGCACTTGCAGAACTGGATTTGCCGTGAGGCTGCAGTTCTGCGACGCGATGGTGGCTCGCGGGAAGGACCCCGAAACGCTGTTCCTGACCGGCGACCTGGGCTTCATGGCGCTGGAGCCGTTGCAGGCGGCGCTGGGCAAGCGCTTCATCAATGCTGGCGTTTCCGAACAGAACATGATTTCGGTGTCGGCCGGCCTGGCGCGTCAGGGCTTCGAGGTGTGGGCGTATAGCATCGCGCCTTTCTGTTATGCGCGGCCATTCGAGCAGATCCGCAACGACGTCACCTTCCACAATTTGCCAGTGAAGCTCGTCGGCAACGGCGGCGGCTACGGATACGGCGTCATGGGTCCAACGCACCACGCGATCGAGGACTACGGGGTGTTGCTGTGCCTGCCCAACTTGTCCGTGTACGTCCCCGTCTTCGACGAGGACCTAACGGCCGTTGTCCCGCTCGCGGGAACGGCCAATCGACCGGTCTACCTTCGCCTCGGACGCGGCGAGAAGCCGGCAGGATATGACGTTCCCGCTTATGCGCCCTGGCGCCAGCTGACCCAAGGTGGCGGTGCCGTCGTGATCGCCGTCGGCCCGCTGGCCGGCGGCTACATCGAGGCCTTCCAACGCGTCGACCCGGAGTTGCGACCTAACCTGTGGGCGTTGTCCGAGCTGCCGCTCGAATACAACCCATTGCCTGACGGACTGCTCGATCAGATCGGCCGGGCCGAGGCGGTCTTCGTCGCCGAAGAGCACGTCAAGCGCGGTGGGTTCGGCGCCGAGTTGGCGTTGCACCTGGCTGGTCGCGGCATTCGAATGCCGTTCTTCGGTCACTTCTACGCACGAGCGCATCACTACGATCGTTACGGGTCGCAGGGCTACCTGCGTCGGCAGTCCGGCCTCGACGCGGAGAGCGTGACCAGCGTGGTGCTGACGGCGGTCGGAGGGGGTCCGTGACGTCGAGCCTCGCCGCCCACATCGCCGCGCTGCGTGGCCCGATCCTCGTGACCGGTGCGTCGGGATTCATCGGTGCCAACCTGTTCAAGGCCCTGGCCAGCGCGCGACACGACGTGTTCGCGGCGGTCCGCCGCGGCAGGAACTGGCGCCTCGACGATGTCGCCGACGACAAGCTGGTCGCGGTCGATCTTAACGACTTCGCCGCGACCAAGAACGTCGTCGATACTCTGGCGCCCCAGACGGTCTTCGATTGCGTCGCATACGGCGCCTATTCGTTCGAAGAAGACGGCGGCTTGATCTACCAGACGAATTTTCAGTCGATCGCCAACCTCGTCGGCCTGCTCCAAGGCCGCCCGTTCGCCGCGTTCGTGCATGCCGGCAGCTCGTCCGAGTACGGCACCAACTGCGCAGCCCCGTCTGAAGACAGCGTCTGCGAGCCCAACAGTCACTACGCCGTGTCGAAGGTGGCGATCGCCAACTATCTGCGCTACGTCGGCAAGTACACGGCCTTCCCCTGTGCGAACCTGCGGCTGTACGCGGTCTACGGCGCGTACGAAGACACGTCGCGCCTCATCCCCACGCTATTGCGCAAAGCACTGGGTGGTGAACTTCCCCCCTTCGTCGATCCCCGCACGTCGCGGGACTTCATCCATGTCGACGACGTGGTGTCGGCGTTCGTGCGCACCGCGACCGCGATGCAACCGAGCATCTACGGCGAGAGCTTCAACATCGGCACCGGTCACAAGACCACGATCGCCGAGCTCGCCGGAACGACGCGCCGCATTTTCGATATCGCAGCCGAGCCCAAGTTCGGAACGATGGAAGGCCGGGCCTGGGACCTGGCCGAGTGGTACGCCAACCCCGCCAAGGCGATCGCGCAGCTCGGTTGGACACCGGTGATTGGTCTGGAAGACGGGCTGCGTAAAACCGCCGAGTGGGTGCGCACGCTGACCGACGCAGCGCATGCGGCAGCGACCAAACGCGACCCCAATGTGCGCAAGCGGAGCGTGACCGCGGTGATCGCCTGCTACAAGGACGGGCAGGCGGTCCCGATCATGCACCGTCGATTGACCGAGGTCTTCCAAAAGCTCGACATCGATTACGAGATCATCTTCGTGAACGACTGCAGCCCGGATGACAGCGCGCAGGTCATCGAGGCGATCAGTACTCACGATCCCCATGTAATCGGCATCTCGCATTCGCGCAATTTCGGCTCGCAGATGGCGTTTCGCAGCGGAATGGAGTTGGCGACCAAGGACGCCGTCGTGCTTCTGGATGGCGACTTGCAGGACCCTCCCGAGTTGATCGAGCAGATGCACGAGCGTCTCGAGGAAGGTTGGGACGTGATCTACGGCCGACGCGTCAAGCGCGAAATGCCGTTCTTTCAAGGCCTGCTCTACAAGCTGTTTTATCGCGTTTTCGCGCGCTTTAGTTACATCAACATCCCGCACGACGCGGGCGACTTCTCGTTGATGGATCGGCGGGTCGTCGGCTGGTTGTTGAATTGTCCGGAACGCGACCTGTTCGTCCGCGGGCTGCGGGCCTATGTCGGCTTTCGTCAGACCGGCGTGGACTATGTCCGCCCGGAGCGCATGTTCGGGACATCGACGAACAACCTGCTAAAGAACATCGGGTGGGCGAAGAAAGGAATCTTCTCGTTCAGCGACACGCCATTGACGATGCTGACGAGCGCCGGCATCGTCGCGCTGGCCCTCTCCACGCTCGCCGCGCTCGTCACGGTGGTGCTGAAGCTGGCGGTGCCCTCGGTCGCCGCTCGGGGGGCCACGACGCTGCAGATCCTGATCCTCATGTTCGGATCGGCCAACCTGTTCGCCATCGGTCTCGTCGGCGAATACGTCGCAAAGATCATGGCCGAAGTGAAAGGCCGCCCGCGGCTGATCCGCTCGGCGTTGATCCGCCACGGCAGGTCGACGAAATTGCTGCCGGACGGAAAGGCGCATTGACATGCGACAACCCGACACGCCGCTGCATGAGTCGTTCCAGCCGATCGCGATCCGTCCGCCGAGTGAAAACCGGCTGCTCTTCTTCGTTCGCTGCATCGTCGACCTGCAGATGCAGACGATCTTCCGCTTCCTGCGCGACGCCCTTCCCGGACGTCGCGGCCGCCTCCTGGACGTCGGAGCCGGCCAGTCGCCGTGGCGTTTTCTTCTCGGCGACGTGCAGTATGTCGGTCTCGATATCGAGGACGCAGCGCAATTCGGCATGACTCGCAATCCGGACATTGTTTATTACGACGGCGGACGCATGCCCTTTCCCGACGACAGCTTCAACCATGCGCTGTGCGTCGAAGTCGTCGAGCACGTTTCCGACCCGCAGGCGCTTTTCGCGGAACTGCTGCGCGTGCTGAAGCCCGGCGGGTCGCTGGTCCTCACGGTCCCGTGGTCTGCACGGCTCCACCATCTTCCGCACGACTATCGACGTTTAACGCGCTACGGCTTGTCCGCGCTCCTTAACGGTGCAGGGTTTACCGATGTGCAGATCAGCGAACGAGGCAACGACATCGCCGTCATGGCCAACAAGTTGATCGTTCTGACGATCCGCCTCCTGCGTCCGCAGCGTCGTTCGCAGTTGCTGTGGACCTGGCCACTGGCGTTGGTCGCCGGGCCGATCGCGGCCGGTTTCCTGGCCGCGGCCCATCTGTCCATGCGCCTTCGCCTCGGTTCGCTTGAAGACCCGCTCGGCTACGGCGTCGTCGCGTTGAAGGCCGCGTGAATCCGGGCGCCCGCACGCTCGCTATGGCTTACACCCTGACTCGTCGGCGGGCGGTGCTGCTGCGAGGCAGCCGATTCGCGCGCTTCCTCGCGGCGGGACTCGTTAACACAGCATTCGGCTTTGGCGTCTATTGGCTCTGTCTTCGTTGCGGCTTGCCGGTCTGGGGCGCATTGATCGTCGGCAACGTCGCCGGCATCGTCTTCAATTTTATGACTACGGGTGCGTTCGTCTTTCGAAGTTTGCTGCGCCGTCACTTCCCCCGTTTCGTCTGCGTCTATTTGCTTTTGTACGGTCTTAACTACGCGGGAATCATCGGCTTGGGGAAAGTTTGGATCGGTCCCGTTCTGGCGCAGGCCATTTTAACGATCCCGACCGCCTTGTTATCCTATCTGCTCATGGCGAAATTCGTCTTTGTTGTCGACAAAGCGGCCCTTCGAAGCGACGACTTCAAGTAGCGGCCTTTACAACGTTGAGCGATGCGGTTATTCAAGAGCGAGAACAAAGTTTGAACCAACATCAATGAAGCTCGTCTTCTTTATCTATTACCATTTGCGCGGCAGGATGTCGCAACCTCCCCGCGTCGACGGTAGGGTGTGGATCGCCGGGGCGTTGGCTCTGTACTTCGTCGGTCTTTGGCTGGCCAACTTCGTTATTCCCTACGCCGACCTTTGGAAGAGGGTGGGCGTTCCGAGCCAGACGCCGATCTTCGGCGACTTGCGGGCTGTACTGGTCGGTTTCGAATGCACGCGCCAAGGTTTCGACGTCCTGTATTCAATGCCGTGCGATCCTAATGGCGCAGGGTCGCTCGCTTATCCCCGCCTTTGGATGGCTTTAGCGCGGACCGGACTGGGCCTGAACCACGCAATCGTAATCGGCGTGCTGTGTGCGCTCAGCCTATACGCCGTCGTGCTGACGCTTGCCGAAAGGTTGAACAAGTACGAAGCGGTCGTTTACGTCCTAGTCCTCTGCTCGCCGGCCGCGATGCTACTGGTCGAAAGGGGCAATGTCGATATCCTGATGTTCGACTTGCTGTTTCTCGCGCTGGTAGTAATCGGAAGCAAGCAGCCGCTGATACGGTTCTTTGGATATCTGCTCATCCTTGTGCCGAGCGTTCTCAAGCTGTTGCCAATATTTGCCGTAGGTGCAGTTTTAAAAGAAAAGCAGCGCTGGCGGGCCATTGGCGCCGGATTGGCCGTGTTGACGATATTTGTGGTCTACTGTATTGTCATTCGCGAAGAAATAAAGGTGTTCAAGTCTTTTTATGGTTATGCAATATATTATTCCTCTGGCGTGCGAATTTTACCACACGAGGTCCGCGATCGGACGATGGCGCTTTTCGCAACTGGCCTAGGTAGTAGTACATGGAAAAATGTCGCGCTGCTGGTCATTACAATGGCGTTCGCGATCATCTTCGTGAAGCTGGTCGTCGGACAACTTCGACAGTTGAACAATTGGTTCAATTCAAGTGAAGGGACCGGCGCCGAATCTTCGGAGGGGAGAGCTGCGGCAAGCCGGTTGGACGCGTTCCGAGTCGGCAGTTGCGTCTATCTTGGCACGTTCCTCTCGACGATCGTCTTTGACTATAAATTGATATTCCTGATATTCACAATTCCGCAGTTGTTGTGCTGGATCAAGCACGATCGCCGACAGGGGCCATCGGCCAGCGCCGCTTTGGTCGGCATCGTAGCGATGTTTTATGCGGGACCCTTCCTTTACAAGTGGCTCGTCGACGAGATGATCAATTGGGGCGTGGCTGCCTATCTCGTCTATGCGCTCTTGATAACCCTTCCGGCCTGGGCTAAGGCGTGGGCGAAAAACTCGCTTAGCGCGTCTCGCGCCTGGGCGCGCCGCCGTAGCAAGCCGGCCGAAGCGCAAGAACCCGTCTCCCGTTGAGACCTTCGGCGGGTTCCGCGTTGAACGACGTGCAGTCAAGCGAAATAGCACCGACCAGCTCGCGACGCTCCTTCACAGCTTGGTACGGAATGGCGGCACGGTGGTCGAACCCCTCGCAACCAAGAAATTTCTCAGCATTCGATGACCGTGCTCGGTGAGGATCGACTCGGGATGGAACTGCACGCCTTCGATGTCGTACTCGCGATGGCGCACGCCCATGATCTCGCCGTCGCCGGTCCACGCGGTGACCTCAAGGCAGTCCGGCAGCGTGTCGCGTTCGATCGCGAGCGAGTGGTAGCGCGTCACCGTGAACGGCGACGGCACGTCGACGAAGACGCCGGTTTCGGTGTGCGTGACCGCGTCGGTCTTGCCGTGCATCACGCGCGCCGCGCGGACCACGCGCCCGCCGAACGCCGCGCCGATCGCCTGGTGCCCGAGACAGACGCCGAGGATCGGCAGCCTGCCCGCGAAGCGCTGCAGTAGCGGCACGCAGATTCCGGCTTCGGCGGGACTCGACGGGCCGGGCGACAGGCAGATGCGATCGGCGCCGATCGATTCGATCTCGTCCAGGGTGGCGGCGTCGTTTCGCACCACGCGGACGTCCTCGCCGAGTTCGCCGAAGTACTGGACGAGGTTGTAGGTGAAGCTGTCGTAGTTATCGATCATCAGCAGCATGGCGTTCGGGACCGTCGATCGCGACGACGGCGCTCTGCGTGCGGGACGCGTAGCTTACAGCGGTGCCGACCGGCCGCCGGCCAGCGTAGCGAGGCACGCCTGCTCGAACGCGCGGGCCGCGACCGCATGGCCGAACTTCGACTCGACCTCATGGCGTGCGCGGGCCGCCAGCGACCGCGCAAGCGTCGCATCCTCCAGAACGCGGACCAACGCATCGGCCATGTCGCTCGCCGCGTCGGCGAGCAGGTAGTGCTCGCCGGGTACCAGGTCCAGGCCTTCGATGCCGATCGTCGTCGCGACGACCGGGCAGCCCATCGCCATCGCCTCGAACGCCTTGATGCGCGTCCCGCCGCCGACCCGAAGCGGGATCACGAACGCGTCGGCCGCATGGACGTGCGGGCGCACGTCGTCGACGAAGCCGGTCACGGTCACGCCGGGCATCGAACGCACCGCGTCGAGCAGCGCGCCCGACGGGTTGCGGCCGACGACGACGAAGCGGGCGTCGGGGATCGCGGCCAGCACCCGCGGCCAGACGTCGGCGAGGAAGTACTGCACGCCGTCGATGTTCGCGATCCAGTCCATCGCACCGGTGAAGATCACGGTCGGCGGCCGGGCGTCGCGGCGCTCGCCGGTCTCCGAGAACGCGAAGAAGTCGAGGTCGACGCCGGTCGGGATGACCGCGGTCCGCGACAGCCGGTAATGCTCGCGGAAATACGCGGCGTCGCGCTCCGAGACGGCGACGACGCTCGTGAAGCCGTCGAGCGCACGGGCTTCGAAGCGCACCATCTTCCGGTACTGCGACGTCCACACCGCGCGCATGACGGCGTTGCTCGCCTGCGCGGCATGGCGCGCGAAGATCTCGGCTTCCACGTTGTGCGTGAAGCACAGCGTGCGACCCCGGTACGCATCCGGCTTCAGCACCGCGGCGTGGACGAAGTCGAACACGACGAGGTCGAACGATTCGGCGCGAAGCGCGTCGTCGACCGCGCGGACCGCGACCGCGGACCGGTCCGCGAGCACGTTGACGGGGAGGGCATTCGCGAGGCCGAACGCGCGCCGCCAGGCGGCCGGCGCGGGTTGCGGCTGCCAGCGGACGAAACGGTCGCAGGCGTCGTCGATCTGCGTGCGCCAGCGGGACGCCTGCTCGTCGGTGGCCGGGCCGATCAGCGTGACGTCGAACGCGCCGCCCTTCAACCCGCGCAGGATGTTGTTCGTGCGGATCTTCCCGCCGGCATCGGTGGGGAACAGGAACAACGGCGAAACGAAGGCCAGCCGCGGTCGGACCGGCGTCACCAGCAGATGCCTTCGTATTCGGCGAAGCCGGCCGCGCCGAGGTCCGCGTAGCCCGACAGGTCGATCACGCGAAGCGCCTTGCCGTGCGCGACCAGCCACTCGCGCGCGGCCCGGTCCGCATGACCAACGACCACGACCTCGGCACCGTCGAGCGCCTCCTCGGGCGTCTGCGCGAGCAGGCGTTCGAGGTGCGGGATCTCCCGATCGATGAACTCCTTGTTCTTGCCGAGCAGGCGGCTGATCTTGACGAAGCTGTCGTAGATCGACAGCGTGAATCCCTTGCCGAGCATCCGCTCGGCCAGCGTCACGAGCGGCGAGTCGCGCATGTCGTCGGTGCCGGGCTTGAACGCGAGGCCGAACAGCGCGACCTTGCGGCGGCCGTCGCGCGCGACCATCGCGTACGCGCGCTCGATGTGCGCCTCGTTGCTGTCGAGGAGACCCTGCAGTGCCGGGATCGGGATGTCCTTCTCGCGCGCGAGCGTGAGGAAGCCCTTGACCTCTTTCGGCAGGCACGAGCCGCCGAACGCGAAGCCGGGCCGCAGGTACGCCGGCGAGATGTTGAGCTGGGTGTCCTGGCAGAAGATGCGCAGCACCTCGCGCGAGTCGAGGCCGCACGCCTTCAGCACGGCCCCGGCCTCGTTCGCGAAAACGATCTTCAGCGCATGGAAGACGTTGCAGAGGTACTTGACCGACTCGGCGTCGCGGCACGAGGTCCGCACGAACGCGCCGGGCAGGCCCGCGTACATCCGCTCCATCACGGCGTAGCCGGCCTCGTCGAGGCTGCCGACGACGGTCTGCGGCGGCTGGTGGAAGTCCTTGACCGACGACCCTTCGCGGAGGAATTCGGGATTGAAGACGAGCGACAGGCGATCGCCGACCCGCCGGCCGACCGCTTCCTCGAGGATCGGCCGGATGCGGTCCTCGGTCGTGCCGGGCGGCACGGTGCTGCGGAGCACGATCGCATGATGGCCGCTCTTGTCGCGGATCGCCGCGCCGATCGAGCGGATCACGCCGTCGACCGCCGTCAGGTTCGGCGTGTAGTTCGCGTTCGACGGCGTCGCCACCGAGATCAGCGAGACCTCCGAGCCGCGCACCGCCGCGTCGACGTCGTCGGTCGCATGCAGCCGACCGCCGCGGACCGCCGCCTCGATCAGTTCGTTGATGCCCTCTTCGACGACCGGCGACTGGCCGTCGTTGATCATGCGGATCTTGACCGG
>CAXTDA010000078.1:0-12342 GCA_964242935.1 uncultured Burkholderiaceae bacterium
GCGCGACCCTGCTGTCCTGCGAGCAGGATGTCCGTGTCGGCGGCAGCTACCGCCTGGAGTTCGCTCACCCGAAGGCCGCGACGCCCATGGCGTTCTTCGGCAGGTACCTCGAGGTCGTGCCGAATGCCCGCCTCGTCTGGACCAACGAGGAAAGCGACGACGGCGCCGTCACGACGGTGACCTTCGACGAGGAGGACGGCCGGACGCTGCTGGTGATGAGCGAGCTCTATCCGTCGAAGCAGGCGCTCGACCGGGCCATCGAGGGAATGGACGAGGCGATGCCCGAGACGTTCGAGCAGTTGGACGAATTCCTCGTCGCCCGCGGCGCGGAAGCGGAAACGATTTGAAGTCGTCGGTCTCGCTGGCGGCCGCCGGGGGTCGAGGTGCAGCTCGTCGAGCGCGGCACGCCAGGCCCCGGCCGACTGGTCGTCGTGCACATCCGCACCTCAAGCCGCTTCGCGCTTCTCCACCTTCGTGTCGAGAATTCGCTCCAGCCCCGCCCCGAGGTTCGCCACCGTGCGATCGATGTCGAGCAGCTTGTCCAGTCCGAACAGCCCGACCCGAAACGTCCTGAAGTCGGCCGGCTCGTCGCACTGGAGCGGCACGCCGGCGGCCGTCTGCAGTCCTTCCGCGATGAACGCCGCGCCGGTGTGCAGGCCCGGGTCGCTCGTGTAGCTGACGACCACGCCCGCGGCCTGGAAGCCCGGAGCGGCGACGCTGGGGAACCCCTGCGTTTCGAGAAGGGCGCGGACCCGGCGGCCCAACTCGATCTGTCGCGACTTCAGGTTCTCGAATCCGGTGGCCCGCGTCTCGATCATCGCCTCGCGGGTGAGGCGAAGCGCGTCGGTCGGCAACGTCGCGTGGTACGCGTGTCCGCCGCGCTCGTAGGTCTCCATGATCTGCAGCCACTTCTTCAGGTCGGCGGCGAAGCTGGTGCTGACCGTGTCGTCGATCCGGCCGTGCGCCCGTTCGCCGAGCATCACGAAGGCGCAGCACGGCGATCCGCTCCAGCCCTTTTGCGGGGCGCTGATCAGGATGTCGACGCCCGTGCTTTGCATGTCGACCCACATCGCCCCGGACGCGACGCAGTCGAGGACGAAGAGGCCGCCGACGGCGTGGACCGCTTCGGCGACGCGGCGCAGGTAGCCGTCCGGCAGGACGATGCCGGCGGCCGTCTCGACGTGCGGTGCGAAGACCAGGTCGGGCCGCTTCGCCTGGATCGCGGCGACCACCTCGTCGATCGGCGGCGGCTCGAACGGCGCCAGCGGCTCCGGTGAGATCGGACGCGCCTTCAGCACCGTCTGTTCGGACGGGATGCGTCCGGCGTCGAAGATCTGCGTCCAGCGGTAGCTGAACCAGCCGTTCCGGATCACGAGCGTCTTCTTGCCGGTCGCGAACTGTCGCGCCACGGCTTCCATCCCGAACGTGCCGCTTCCGGGCACGACGATCGCGGAATGCGCGTGGTACGCCTCCTTCAGGATGCCGGACACGTCGCGCATCACGCGCTGGAACTTCTGCGACATGTGGTTCAACGCGCGATCGGTGAAGACCACCGAGTACTCGAGCAGTCCATCGGGGTCGATCTGGGGCAGCAGGCCGGGCATGGGATTCCCTTCGCAATGCTTTCGGGGGATGGTCTTCAAGCCTAGCACCACCACTCGATCGAAGCGCGCGGTGGTGGTGAACCGCGTTCGACCGCTCGACGCCATCAAGCGAGAACGTCGAACCGGGCCTCCAACGACGACGCCTCGCCCGGTGCCAGCATCGTGATGCCGAGCTGCGGCCATGCGGACTGCGCCGCGTTCAATGCGGCGTTGGCGTTCTGGACCGGCTCCGCGACGTAGACCGAACCGGTCGACGGCGAGTAGACCTGGAGACGCCCGGCGTCCCTGGAAGACAGCCGGAGTCCCGTTGTTGCGGACGCGGAGCACGTTCGCCCATTCCTTCCAGAGCCAGTCGACCGCTTCGGTTCCGGCGGGGCCTTGCACGAGGTTCGTTTCGGTATGCATCACCGGAAGCCGTAACGCTCGTGATATTGCCGGGTGATCTCGTCGTATTCAAAGATCTCGCCCGACGGCGTCGTGCTGCTGCGTCCTCCGCCACCCGATGCTCGTTGGTGACGTAGTAGTCGTTGCCCATGATGCAATGCTGGCATTGAGGTCGAGCGACAGGAAGCGCATCGAATTGAGATGCTCCGCCGGGCCGATCGCCGCGGGGTTCTGCGCGTGAAAGTATTGCGACGATTCGCTCTGGACGAAGATCGCGTCCGGCCGCTCCTCGAGGACCGCGCGCATCGCCATCACATTGGCTTTCACGAGGTGCTTCAGCGCCGTCACGAACGATCGATCGCTGCTCTGCTGCTCGTTCCACCATCCGTAACGCGCGGAAAACATCGCGCAGACATACATTTCATTGACCGGCGTATACAGCTGCACCCACGGGAACCGCTTGGCGAAGGCACGGGCCTAATGCGCGAACTGCGCGGGAAAGTCAGGGTTCTGGAAATTGCCGAGCCAGTCGGGAACGCCGAAATGACAGAGGTCGACGATCGGCATGATGTTCGACCGCTTGAGCTCGGCGAACGCCTGGTCCGGGAATTCCCGGTCGTACCGGCCGGGGGCCGATCAACGTCTTGTGGATCGGCGGCCCGTAACGCAGATACTCGATGCCCATCTCGCCGACGAGTCGGAAGTCCTCCTGCCAGCGCGCGTAATGGCGGGAGCTTTCCATCTCGTCGATCCGCGTCGCGCCACCGTCGATCGTCGGCACGCTGTTTTCGATGCCGGTACAGAACATGAACGTAGCGATGGCTTCCCCTCGGAGTCGGCGGACGGGTCGAGGCATCCGGTGCGCGAACGATACGCGGGCGAGGGCCTCCGGATGTGCAGGAACCGGAGCAGATCGCGCCGGCGATGTCGCGAATCATCACCATGACACGGGATGATTGCCGAACTCGCCGACCGTCAGACCATCAGCTCGATCAGGAACGGCCCCTCGCGCGCGAAGCTCGAACGCATCAGGTCCGCGCATTCGCCCATCGTCGTCGCGCGCGCGGCTTCGACGCCGAGGCCGCGCGCGATGTCGACCCAGCGCAGGTCGGGGTTGCCGAGGTCGAGCATGCTCATCGCGGTCGGGCCCGGCGTCGCGCCGACGCCGGCGTATTCGCCGATCAGGATCGCGTACTGGCGGTTGTTGATCAGGATCGTCGTCACCGGCAGGCGTTCGCGTGCCTGCGTCCACAGGGCCTGCAGCGTGTACAGCGCGGAGCCGTCGGCCTGCAACGCGATCACGCGACGTCCGGCGCCCGCGAGCGCCGCGCCGGTCGCGACCGGGAGTCCGTCGCCGATCGCGCCGCCGGCGAGATGCAGCCAGTCGTTCGCCGGCGCGGCCATCGTCAGCGGGTAGAGGCCGCGGCTGTACGAGATGCTCTCGTCGGACACGATCGCGCCGTCGGGCATCAGCGCGGCGACGGTGCGGGCGAGGCCCTCGGGCGTCGGTGCGCCATCCGCGACCTCGGGCCGCGGACCGGGGTCGGGCAACGGGCGCGCCGTCGCGCCGAGCTCGCTCGCGAGCGCGGCGAGCGCGGCCACGCCGTCCTGGTCGGGACGCGCGAGGACGTGAAGCCGGGCGTCGGCGCGGTACTGCGTCGACGGCTTGCCCGGATACGCGAAGAAGCCGACCGGCGGCTTCGCCTGCACGAGCACGAGGTCGTCGTACGGACGCCGGCGCGCGAGCGCGTGGGCGTCGGTAAACGCCACGCGTTCGAGCGGCACGCGGCCGCGGCCGCGCGCGACGTGCCCGGTCACGAAGTCCACGAGCAGGTCGGCGCCGGTCGCCTGTGCGATCGCCCACGCGAGGCGCTGGCCTTCGTCGAAGAGCGCATCGCCTCCCAGCAGCAACAGCACGCGACGTCCGCTGCGGAGCGCGCGCGCGGCGTGGTCGATCGCGTGCGGGTCGAGCGCGGTCGGCGGTGGCACCGGCAACGCGTCCGCGACGACGCCGCCGTCGTTCCACGACGTGTCCGACGGAAGGATCAGCGTCGCGACCTGGCCCGGGTGGGCGCAGGCGGCCTGCACCGCGGCGGCGGCGTCGCGCCCGACTTCGGCGGCCTCTGCGCTCGTGCGGACCCAGGCCGACACCGTTCGCGCCATCGCGTCGGTGTCGGCGGTGAGCGGTGCGTCGTGCGGCCGATGGCCGGTCGCCTGGTCGCCGACGATGTTGACAATGCCGCTCCGCGCGCGACGGGCGTTGTGCAGGTTCGCGAGGCCGTTCGCGAGCCCCGGTCCGCAATGGAGCAGCGTGCACGCGGGCTTTCGGGCGATGCGCCAGTAGCCGTCGGCCATCCCCGTGACGACGTTTTCCTGCAGGCCGAGCACGCAGCGCATCCCGGGCGTCTGGTCGAGAGCGGCCACGAAGTGCATCTCGCTCGTGCCCGGGTTCGCGAAGCAGACCTCGACGCCCGAAGCGATCAGCGTGCGGACCAGACTCTGTGCGCCGTTCATGCGTCTCCCGTTTGCGAGGGTTGCCGAGGGCGCGAGTATCGGCGAATCGCACCGCACCACGCGACGTCGCCCGTTGCGCTTGGTTGCGGCGTCCGACTTGCCGACAGGCCGCATTGCATCGGTCCATCGGGTCTTTTGTTGCGACGCCCGACCCGACATCGCCGCTTGTCAAGACGCGTGGACAGTCGCAAGATCGCTCACCGAACTTCCCGCGTCGATGACGGGAAGTCGCCCGAAGGAGACACGATGACCCGCCATTCCCCCACGGCCTGCGCCGCCGCCCGCGCCGTCGCCTTCACCGCTTTCGCCGCGGCCTTCGCGGTCCCGGCCCACGCCGCCGATCCGATCCGGATCGCCGTGATCTCCGAGGCACAGGCCGTCGCGGGCGCGTCGATCGCGCCTGCCGCGCAGCTCGCCGCCGAAGAGATCAACGCGAAGGGCGGCGTCGACGGGCGGAAGATCGAGATCGTCGCGTACGACGATCATTCGTCGGCCGCCGAGGCCGTGCGCGCGTTCCAGCGCGCGGTCAACGAGGACAAGGCCCACGCCGTGATCGCGAGCTACACGTCCGAGGTGGTTCTCGCGCTCGAACCGTGGGCCGCGCGCCTGAAGACGCTCATGATCACGCCGGGCGCGGCGTCCGACGTCATCACGCAGAACATCGCGAAGGACTACGAGACCAACAAGTACACGTTCCACGGCTACCTGACGTCGACCGCGCTCGCCGGCCTGGTCTGCGATGCGGCGAAGGACCTGCTCGTCGACAAGTACAAGATGAAGACCGCGGTCATCGTGACCGAGGACGCGGCCTGGACCAAGCCGCTCGCGGCGGGCTACGTGGACTGCCTGCCGAAGGCGGGGCTGCAGGTCCTCGACAACGTCCGCTTCTCGCCCGACACGACGGACTTCACGCCGATCTTCAACAAGATCGAAGGGCAGAAGCCCGACGTGATGATCACGGGGATCTCGCACGTCGGCACGCAGCCGACGGTGCAGTGGAAGAGCCAGCAGGTGCCGATCCCGATGCTCGGCATCTCGTCGCAGGCGACCAACGCGAACTTCTGGAAGGACACGAACGGCGCGACCGACGGGGTGCTCTTCAACGCGGTCTCCGGTCCCGGCGTCGCCGTTTCGCCGAAGACGCTCCCGTTCGTCGCGGCCTACGAGAAGAAGTTCGGCAGCGGCCCGTCGTACGCGGGCTACACGTCGTACGACGAGGTCTACATGATCGCCGAAGCGGTCAGGCGCGCCGGCTCGACCGACAGCGACAAGCTCGTGACCGCGATGGAGGCGACCGACTACGTGGGCACGATCGGCCGCGTCGCGTTCTATCCGAAGGGCGACCCGCGCGTGCACGGCCTGAAGACCGGCAAGGGCTACATCACGGGCCTGATGCTGCAGTGGCAGGACGGCAAGCAGGTCAACCTGTGGCCGAAGGATCTCGCGAAGGGGGACATGCGGTTCCCGGCGTTCGTCAAGGTGTCGGCGCGCTGATGCGCGGTGGCAAGTCGGCAGCGCGGTCCTAGGTCCGGGATCGCGCCTCCGTGCAGCAGTCCTGGCAGATCCTGATCGACGGCTTCGCGATCAGCGCGTTGTACGCGCTGGGCGCGACCGGCTTCACGCTGATCTTCGGCGTCTCCGGCGTCCTCAATCTCGCGCACGGCGCGATCATGGTCGGCGCGGCGGTCGCCGCGTTCGCGGCGACCAGCCAACTCCACCTCGGTCCCTATCCGTCCGCGTCGATCGGCGTCGCGGCCGGACTGCTGCTCGCGTACGCGACGTACTACATCGCGGTGCGGCCGATCCAGCGTTCGCGCGCGATCGCCGAGGCGGAGAAGGAGATCTTCATCCTCACGTCGACGCTGCTCTGGGGGATCATCCTCCAGGAGGCGATCGCGTACCTCTTCACGAACAACGCGAAGACGGTCGCGCCGCTGGTCGAGGGCCTCGTCACCGTGCTCGGGGTGCGGACGCCGATCAACGAGTACTTCACGGCCGCGGTGTGCTGGGTCGCGATCGGCCTCTTGTGGCTGGTCGTCAACCGGACGCGGCGCGGCAAGGCCGTGCGCGCGGCGTCGATGAATCCGCGCGGCGTGACGCTGGTCGGCATCGAACTGTCCACGATCCATTTCGCCGTGTGGACGGTCTACGGGCTGCTCGCCGGCATCGCCGGCATCCTGCTCGGCATGTTTCTCGGCGTCAGTTCGTACAGCGTCGGCCCGCTGACCGCGAGCGCGTTCTCGATCGTCGTGCTGGGCGGGCTCGGCAGCGTGTCGGGCTCGCTCGCCGCGGCCTTCGTCGTCGGCTATCTCGAGACGCTCACCGCCTACCTGATCTCGCCCGCGTATCGCACGATCCCGTCGCTGCTGCTGCTCGTGATCGTGAGGTACGTCCGACCGAGCGGCCTCTTCGGACGTCGGAGCGCATGAAGCACCTGCTGTCGTCGCGCGGCTTCATCGCCGCGCTCGTCGTCCTCGTGCTCGGCGCCTGCCTGCCGTTCGTCTCGACGTCCGGCTATGTCCTCGGCCTCCTGACGGTCGCTTTCTACACGGCCGTCTTCGCGATGTCGTGGGATCTCCTGTTCGGCTTCGCGGGCGAGGTCAACTTCGGCCCGACGTTCCTGATCGGGCTCGGCGCGTACACCGCCGGCATCCTCGACGCGCGCTTCGCCCCCGAGATCTCGATCTGGCTCTGCGTGGTCGCCGGGACGGCCGCGGCGGTCCTCGGCGGCGTCGTGCTCGCGTTGCCGGCGCTCCGCGTGCGCGGGCCGTACTTCGGACTCACGACGCTGGTCGCGGTGTTGATGCTGCAGAACTTCATCGTCGTCTTCGCGGACCTGACCGGCGGCGAGATCGGCCTGTCGGTGCCCGACGTGCTGTCGGTCAAGGCGAGCGTGAACTACTGGATCGCGTACGGCTTCATGGCGATCAGCGGCGCGATCCTGTTCGGACTCTCGCGCTCGCCGATCGGACTCGTCCTGCAGGCGAGCGGACAGGACCCGGTGCAGGCCGGCGCGCTCGGCTTCAACGTCGCGAAGCACAAGCTCGCCGCGTTCGTCGTCAGCGCGTTCTTCTCCGGTCTCGCGGGTTCGCTGATGACGTTCTACATGGGCACGCTGTCGGTCGGGACGTTCGTCGATCTCGCGGTCGGCGTGCAGATCATCATCGCCGCCGTGCTCGGCGGACGACGGACCGTGGTCGGCGCGGCGATCGGGGCGATCTTCCTGATCGGCGCCGGTGAGCTGCTGCGGCCGCTCGGCGAGCTCGCGACGCTGATCGTGTCGGTCTTCGCGCTGGGCGTGATCCTGTTCTTCCCCGAAGGCTTCCTCGGGATGCTGCGCGGGCGGGCGGGTCGTGGCTGAGGTCGCCGCGTCGTCTTCGCCGCGCGCGCTGCTCGAGGTGACGGAACTGACGAAGCGCTTCGGCGGCCTCGTCGCGGTCAAGGCGCTCGGCTTCTCGATCCGTCCCGGCGAGATCCTCGGCCTGATCGGGCCGAACGGCTCCGGCAAGTCGACCGCGATGAAGTCGATCATGGGCGTCGAGCGGCCGACGTCGGGTTCGGTGCGACTCGACGGCGTCGAGATTGCCGGCCTGCCTTCGCACCGGATCGCGCGGCTCGGCATCGGCCTCGTGTTCCAGCATTCGCGGCCGCTCAACCGCCAGACCGTCCTCGAGAACATCAAGGTCGCGCTGATCCCCGACCGGCTGACGCAGGTGTTCGCCGGTCGCGAGATCGACGACCGTGCGCGCGAAGTCGCGGAGCGCGTCGGCCTCGGACGCGTCGTCGATCGTCGACCGCCGACGTTGCCGTTCGCGGACCTGCGACGGCTCGAGCTCGCGAAGGCGGTCGCGCGGCATCCGCGCGTGGTGCTGATCGACGAGCCGTTCGCGGGCCTGACCGCCTCCGAGGTCGCGACCTTCTCCGAGCTGATCCACGGTTTCCGCACGGAAGGTCGCGCGGTGCTGCTCGTCGATCACAACGTGAAGAGCGTCGCGGCCCTCGTCGATCGCGTGCTCGCGATGTACCTCGGCGAGCGCGTCGCCGAAGGGAGCGCGGCCGAGGTCATGGCGAACGAGACCGTGCGGCGCGTCTATCTCGGCGGCGCGCTCCACCGCGTGACGCGCGACGCGCCGCGTGCGGCGCGTCCTCGCGCGCTCGAAGTCGATCGCGTGTCGGTGCGCTACGGCAAGGCGCTCGCGCTCGACGACGTGTCGCTGGTCGTCGGCGAGGGCGAGTTCGTGTCGGTCGTCGGACTGAACGGCGCCGGCAAGACGACGCTCTTCAACGCGATCTCGGGGCTCGTCCCGCACAGCGGCGCGCTGCGCTTCGGCGGAGAAGCGCTAGAAGGCAGGAGCGCGGCGTCGATCGCGCGCGGCGGTGTGGTCCAGTGTCCCGAGACGCGCGAGCTGTTCGGCGACATGACCGTGCGCGAGAACCTCGACCTCGGCGGCTACGCGCTTTCCGACGACGAGCGTGAGGCGCGCTGCGCGTGGATGTTCGAGCTCTTCCCCATCCTCCGCGATCGTCAGACGCAGATCGCGCGCACGTTGTCGGGCGGCGAACAGCAGATGCTCGCGATCGCCCGCGCGCTGATGATGAAGCCGAAGCTGCTGATGCTCGACGAACCGACCCTCGGGCTCGCTCCCGTCATCCTCGAGACGCTGTCGAAGGCGCTCGAGAAGCTGCGCGCCACCACGTCGATCAGCGTGCTGCTCGCCGAACAGAACGTGACGTTCGCGCTGCCGCATGCGGACCGCGTCTACGTGATCGAGCAGGCGCGGGTGGTGTGGGAGGGTCCGCCGGACCGCTTCGAGAGCGAAGCCGCGGCGGCGTATCTGTGAAGGCCGAATGCCCCTCTGTCCGATCAGCTACGGTCGGGGCCCGCTACGATGACGTCGCCTTGATGACCCATGGAATGAACATGAAACTCCATCGAAGGCCTGATCGAGGACGCGCTGATCTTCGCCGCCGGTCTGTTGATCGTCGCGCTGGCGGTCAGGCCGAAGAGCGGGATGTGAAGGAGAGATGTGAATCGCATCGCGTCGGAATCGCGCTTCGCCCTTGATGCACCTCACGCGCTTCCCGACTTCGACCGGCCCTCGCCGGAAGTGGCACGCGCGCTGATCGGTACCGTGCTGCTCGTCGACGGTGTCGGCGGCCGCATCGTCGAGACCGAGGCATACGACGAATGCGAGCCGGCCGCCCACGGCTTTCGCGGCGTTCGACCGCACAACGCCTCGCTGTTCGGTGCTGCCGGCCACGCGTACGTCTACCGGTCGTACGGTATTCACTGGTGCCTGAACTTCGTCTGCCGCGAGTCGGGCCATGGAGCCGGAGTCCTGGTCCGCGCGCTGGAACCGACTGCGGGAATCGACGTCATGCGACGTCGGCGCGGACTGGATGACGAACGTCTGTTGTGCTCGGGGCCGGGCCGTCTGGGTCAGGCGCTCGGTATCGGCCTCGAGCACGACGGCCTTCCGCTCGATCGGCCGCCCTTCGAGTTGCAGACCGACTCGAAGGCCGTTGCCGTCGTCACCGGCGTTCGCATCGGCATCTCCAAGGCAGCGGACCTGCCGTGGCGGTTCGGCCTGGCGGGTTCGCGCTTCGTCAGCCGTCGCTTCGGTTGAATCGCCCGATGACGCGGAAGGCCGAAGCACCGCATCGGCGTATCCGGCCGCCTCGTCCCTTTCTTCATCGACTGAACCGCTCGATTCGAACAGGGCGTGAGTCGTACAATTTTCGGCTCGTGAGGCGGCGTGGGTTGCGCTCGCCGATCCGAGTAAATCGCACGTGATGAATGACCCGGCCGATCTTCCTCAGCTACGCCAGCGACAACCGGCTGTCCGAGCCGGATCGCGTTCTCTTCGACGACTTCGTCCGCAATCTTCTGGACGAGATCAAGCGGCCTTGAAACACCGATGCCATTCGCGAAATGAAAGAACATCGCTCATGAACTTGTCCCTTATCCGTATCGCGCTGGGCCTGGCCGCCGGGGCGGCGCTCATCGACGGTGTCGCCGGAGAGGTCGACGGCGCACCGACACAACGGATCACTCGCGCGGGCAGCCAGGCTTCGGTTGCCGGCCCCGCCGAATACTTTACCGGCCGGGTTCGCGTCGACCCGGTCTGGACGGCCGACGGCGACATCGATGCGTCGGGTGGCCTGGTGACGTTCGAGCCGGGGGCCCGGTCTGCCTGGCACGCCCATCCGAAGGGTCAGCGACTGTTGGTCGTCTCCGGCGTGGGGCTCACGCAGGAATGGGGCAAGCCGGTGCAGGAGATTCGCGCCGGCGACCTGGTGTGGTGTCCGCCGGGCGTAAAGCACTGGCACGGCGCCATGGCGACGACTGCCATGACCCATCTCGCCGTGACCGGCAACGCCGCTGGCAAGAACGTCGAATGGATGGAGAAGGTCAGCGATGCGCAATACGCCGGCCGTTGATCCCTACATCAGGTTGGCGGCAGGCATCACGCTGGGCGTGGCGGCCACGCTGTGCCATGCAACCTCGAGCGATCGGACCATGCAAGTCATGACGAACACACCAGCAGATGCCGACACGCTGTCGGCCAGGCAGCAAGCCATCGTCCCGATCGCCGCATTCGGCGCTGCCGGCGACATGACTCGGCTCGGCTCCGCACTCGACGGAGGACTGGACGCCGGTCTGGCGGTCGGCGACATCAAGGAGGTTCTGGTGCAGCTCTATGCGTACGCCGGTTTTCCGCGCAGCCTCAATGCCCTCGGAGCGCTGATGAAGGCGGTGGACGCGCGGAAGCAACGCGGGATCCATGACCCGGAAGGACCGTTGCCCGGCCGCGCCATTCCGACGGGCGATGCCTTGCTGGCCGCGGGCACGGCGAACCAGACCAGGCTGTCGGGTGCTCCGGTCACCGGTGCGTTGTTCGACTTCGCGCCGGCCATCGACCAGTATCTGAAGAACCATCTGTTCGGCGACATCTTCGAGCGCGACAACCTCGACTGGCAAAGCCGCGAAATCGCGACCGTGAGCATGTTGTCCGCCCTGCAGGGGGTCGACTCGCAACTGCAGTCCCATTTCCGCATCGGCATGAACGTCGGCCTCACCGCCGAACAACTGCGTCAGCTCACCGAGGTGCTGGCCGACCGCGTGGACGCGGAGGCCGCACGGCGCGCTCGCGAGGCGCTGGCCCGACACATGGCGACGATGAGGGTGGAGCGATAATTCGCCCCCTTGCCGTTGCCGGCATCAGCGAGCACGCCCATCCATGAACATCCTTCGAGGCCCTGTTCTCCTGGCCCTCATGCTGGCGCTCGCGGTCGGCCCCGGACGGGCCGCCGAGTTCACGCCGGCCGACGCCGCTCGTTACGCGCAGTCGACGTTCCGCGACTACTTCGCGTTCCTCGCGCTGCCGAACGACGCGATCGTCCCGGCGGACGTCCGGAAGAACGCCGACTGGCTCGAAGCCGCCTTTCGCCGCCACGGTTTCACCGCCCGTCAACTGGACAACGACGGCAAGCCGATGGTGTTCGCGGCGTTGCCCGGCGCCGACCCCCAGCGCAAGACGGTCCTGTTCTACATGCACCTCGATGGGCAACCGGTCATCCCTTCGCAGTGGCAACAGGCCAGCCCGTGGGTGCCGGTCCTCAAGCGTGCGAAGGCCGACGGGACGTGGGAGCCGATCGACGCCGCCCCGCTGTTCGACGGGCCGATCGATCCCGAGTGGCGCGTCTTCGCGCGGGCCTCGGCCGACGACAAGGCGCCGATCATGATGTTGCTGGCGGCGGTCGACGCGATCAAGGCGACGGGTACCGCGCTCGGCATCAACGTCAAGGTGCTGATCGACAGCGAGGAGGAGAAAGGATC
>CAXTDA010000079.1:0-12229 GCA_964242935.1 uncultured Burkholderiaceae bacterium
CCGATCGAGCTCCGCAAGGAGCCGGCGATCGAAGCGAAGCCGGGCACCTGATGAGCGTCGTCGAAGCCGCCGCCCCCGAAGTCGCGCCGACGCCGCCGCGGACGGCCGGCCGCGACGACGGTGCCCAGACGGCCGACCCGTCGACCTCGGTGCTCGAGGCCGCGCACCTGAAGAAGACCTACGGCAAGCGCACGGTCGTCCACGACGTGTCGCTGACGGTCCGGAGCGGCGAGGTCGTCGGACTGCTCGGCCCGAACGGCGCCGGCAAGACGACGTGCTTCTACATGATGCTCGGACTGGTCGGCGCGGACGCGGGATCGATCACGCTCGACGGCAGTCCGCTGACGCGCCTGCCGATCCACCGGCGCGCGCGCCTCGGCCTGTCGTACCTGCCGCAGGAGGCGTCGGTGTTCCGGCAGCTCGACGTGCAGGACAACATCCGCGCGGTCCTCGAGCTGCAGCGCGACCCGCGGGGCGCGGCGCTGTCGAAGGCGGAGATCGATGCGCGGCTCGGGGCGTTGCTCGAGGACCTGCAGATCACGCACCTGCGCACCAACAGCGCGTTGTCGCTGTCGGGGGGCGAACGGCGACGCGTCGAGATCGCCCGCGCGCTCGCGACGTCGCCGCGCTTCATCCTGCTCGACGAGCCGTTCGCCGGCATCGACCCGATCGCGGTCATCGAGATCCAGCGCATCGTCCGCTTCCTCAAGTCGCGCGCGATCGGCGTGTTGATCACCGACCACAACGTGCGGGAAACGCTCGGCATCTGCGATCACGCGTACATCATCAATGCCGGCGCGGTGCTCGCCTCGGGGCGCCCGGACGAGATCGTCGGCGACGAGAGCGTGCGCCGCGTCTACCTCGGCGAGCATTTTCGAATGTAGTTTCTGAACGCAGACGCCGATCGTCCACGGAAAGCGGCACAAATGAAGCAAGTCCTCCAACTCCGCGTCTCGCAGCACCTCGCGCTGACGCCCCAGCTGCAGCAGTCGATCCGGCTCCTGCAGTTGTCGACGCTCGAGCTGAACCAGGAAATCGAGATCGCGCTGGCCGAGAACCCGCTGCTGGAGCGGATCGACGATCCGTCGCATTCCGTCCAGCTGACTGTCGACGGCACGCTCAAGCGGAGCACCGGGGACGAGGGGTTCGACGCCTCGTCGTCGAACTACACGGGCGACGTGTCGTCCGACGCGGTGCGCGACCACACCGCGTCCGAAGTCGCGCAGGTCACCGACTACGAAGGCGGGGAACGGCGTGCCGACGATCTCGCGGCCACCGACTGGAGCGCGAGCGAACGGCGCAACGACGGCGAGGACGACGATCGCGACCTCGCGCACGCCAACACCGCCACCGTCACGCTGCGCGAGCACCTGCTCGGCCAGCTGGCGCTGAAGAAGCTGAACGAGCGCGACCGCGGGCTCGTCGCGGTGCTGATCGAGGCGCTCGAGGAGGAGGGCTATCTCGGCGACGAGCTCGAGGACATCCTCGCGATGCTGCCCGACGAGCTGCAGATCGAGGAGCAGGAGCTGTCGACCGCGCTGACGCTGCTGCAGAGCTTCGATCCGCCCGGCATCGGGGCGCGGAGCGCCGCCGAGTGCCTCGCGCTGCAGCTGCGGCGCCTCGACACCGGACCGACGCGCGATGCCGACCCGGTCGTCCGCGACCTCGCGCTTCGCCTCGTGACCGGCAACCTCGCGTTGCTCGCGGCGCGCGACTTCACGCGGCTGCGCCGCATCTACCAGTGCAGCGACGACCTGCTTCGCGACGCGCACGCGCTGATCAAGAAGCTCGCGCCGCATCCGGGTCGCGCGTTCGCGAAGCACGAGTCGAACTACGTGATACCCGACATCATCGTGCGGAAGGTGAAGAACCACTGGCAGGCCTTCCTCAACCCGGAAGTGATGCCGAAGCTGTCGATCAACCAGGCGTATGCCCGCGTCCTTCGCGAGCAGCGCGGGACCGACGGTGCCGCGAACATGGGCTCGCGGCTGCAGGAGGCGCGCTGGCTCATCAAGAACGTGCAACAGCGCTTCGACACGATCCTGCGCGTCGCCGAGGCGATCGTCGAACGCCAGCGCAGCTTCTTCACGCACGGCGAGGTCGCGATGCGGCCGCTGGTCCTCCGCGAGATCGCCGACATCCTGGGTTTGCACGAGTCGACCGTTTCGCGCGTGACGACGCAGAAGTTCATGCTCACACCGCTCGGCGTCTTCGAGCTCAAATACTTCTTCGGCAGCCACGTCGCGACCGATGCCGGCGGCGCGGCGTCGTCGACCGCCATCCGCGCGCTGATCAAGCAACTCGTCAGCGCCGAGAACGCGAAGAAACCGCTGTCCGACAGCAAGATCGCCCAGATGCTCGGCGAGCAGGGTATCGTCGTGGCGAGACGAACGATCGCGAAGTACCGCGAATCTTTGCGAATTCCGCCTGTCAGTCTTCGGAAGACTCTCTGAACGGGACGCGCGCCTTCTCCGCGAAGGATGTCGGGTCCACCCCCTGCCACCTGAAGGAGCGACCATGAACCTCACCATCAGCGGACATCATGTCGATGTAACGCCGGCCATCCGCGAGTTCGTGATGACGAAGCTGGAACGGGTGCGGCGACACTTCGATCGCGTGATCGATGTCACGGTGGTGCTGACGGTCGAGAAGCTGCGCCAGAAGGCGGAGATCAACCTTCACCTGCGCGGCAAGGATCTGCACTGCGAGGCCACGGACGCCGATCTCTACGCGGCGATCGACCTGCTGATCGACAAGCTCGACCGTCAGGTCGTCAAGCACAAGGAGTGCATCCAGGCGCACAACGCCGAGCCGATCAAGCGTCAGATCGCTGCCTGATCCGGACCATGTCGCGACGCGCCGCGTCGCTTCCGGTGGCGCCGGGCGGCGCTTCCCGTGGTCCTTTTTCCGCCTATTTCTTGCGTCTATAATCCGCGCTTTTCGTCATTGGCCGTTGATCGGACGCGACTCTCATCGGGTCCGTTAGGACGCCGGGTGGTCATGTACATGAATCTGATCGGCAAGCTGCTCCCGTCGTCGAACGTCGTTCTCGACCTCGAGGCATCGAGCAAGAAGCGCGTGTTCGAACAGGCCGGCCTGCTGTTCGAGAACAACCAGGGCCTCGCGCGAAGCAAGGTGTTCGACAGCCTGTTCGCCCGCGAACGGCTCGGCTCGACCGGCCTCGGTCAGCAGGTCGCGATTCCGCACGGTCGGATCAAGGGACTGCGCGACCCGGTCGCCGCGTTCATCCGCCTCTCGGAACCGATCCCGTTCGATGCGCCCGACGGCAAGCCGGTCGTGATCCTCGTCTTCCTGATGGTGCCCGAGCAGGCGACGCAGGCCCATCTCGAGATCCTTTCGGAGCTCGCGCAGATGCTGTCCGATCCGGCGTTTCGCGAGTCGCTGGTCTCGGCCCCCGACGCGGTGAGCGTCCATCGGCTGCTGATCGGCTGGGAACCGTTCCGGCCGGCCGCCTGAACGTGCACCGGGGGCGCGATGACGGCGTCCACCTGATCGGCTGATCGATGTCGACGATTCGCCACCTGTTCGACGACAACCGCGAGGCGCTCGGCCTGTCGTGGATCGTCGACGAGGCCTCCGAAGCCGACCCCGAAGCGCTCGCGAAGGCCGACAGCGCGTTCAAGGACGCCCACCTCGCGGCGACCGACCTGATCGGCTACTACAACCTGATCCACCCGAACCGGATCCAGGTGATCGGGACGCGCGAGGTCGACTACTTCGCGATGCTGTCGGAACGCCGGCGCAGCAACTGGCTCGTCGACCTCGGCGAGCGACCGCCGCCGGCGATCATCTACGGCGACGGGCTGACGCCGTCCGCCGAGTTCCTCGATGCCTGCGAGCGGGCGCGGATCGCGCTTCTCGCGTCGACCCGTCCCGCGGTCCGGATCATCGAGGTGCTCCGCGCCTATCTCGCGAAGACGCTCGCCAACCGCACGACGATGCACGGCGTGCTGATGGACGTGCTCGGCGTGGGGATCCTGATCACCGGCGAGTCGGGCCTCGGCAAGAGCGAGCTCGGCCTCGAACTGATCTCGCGCGGCCATGGGCTCGTCGCGGACGACGTCGTCGAACTCGCGCGGGTCGGTCCGGCGACGATCGAAGGGCACTGCCCGAACCTCCTGTCGAACCTGCTCGAGGTCCGCGGCCTCGGCCTGCTCGACATCAAGGCGATCTTCGGCGAGACCGCGGTGCGCCGGAAGATGCGCCTCCGGATGATCGTGCACCTCGTCAAGCACAGCACGCTCGAAGAGAAGTACCAGCGCCTGCCGCTCGACGTGCTGACCGAGAACGTGCTCGGCATCGAGGTGCGGAAGGTCGTGATCCCGGTCGGCCTCGGACGCAACATCGCGGTGCTGACCGAAGCCGCGGTCCGCAACACGATCCTGCAGTTGCGCGGCATCGACACGCTCGGCGACTTCATGACGCGCCACACGGCGGCGGTCAGCGAGAACAGCCCGGACGACTGACGGGTACGTGGGCAGCGAGTCTAGAATGCGGCGCACGCGTTGTCGCGGACCAACCACCTACCCCGAGGAGAACAGCTTGAATCGCATCCTGAACCGTCTCACGACGCACGGTGCCGCCGCGCTGATCGCGATCACGCCGTTCGCATTTCAGCCCGCCACAGCCCAGACCGCGCCGATGAGCTCGTCGCAATCCAAGATGGCCGAGTGCAGCAAGCAGAACAAGGGCAAGAAGGGCGACGACTACAAGAAGGCGCAGAGCGATTGCCTGAAGGGCGTCGACACGGCGGCCGCCGCGCCGATGACGCAGCAGGAGAAGATGGCGATGTGCAGCAAGCAGAACAAGGGCAAGAAGGGCGACGACTACAAGAAGGCCCAGAGCGACTGCCTGAAGGGTTGACCCGGCACGCTGCGCGTCGGACGGGCCTGCGGGCCCGTTTCTTTTTTCATCGCGGACGCGGTACCGTGAGGACCTCGCGGTTCGCTTCTCGTCCCTCCGCTCCGATGCGCGTCATCCTCGTCACCGGCATGTCCGGTTCCGGCAAGTCGATCGCCCTGCACGTCCTGGAGGACGCCGGTTATGCGGTCGTCGACAACCTGCCGGCGCGCTTCCTGCTCGACGTCATCGTCGACCTCGACACGCGCGCAGTGAAGCGCGCGGCCGTCAGCATCGACGTCCGCGCCGGCGTCGACGCGGTCCACGAGTTGCCGTCGCTGATCCCGGCCTTGCGCGACCGCGGCCACGACGTGCAGCTGCTGTTCATCACCGCCGACAACGCGACGCTGGTGCAGCGCTATTCGGAGACGCGGCGCCGCCATCCGTTGTCGGCGCACGGATGGCAGAGCGAGTCGACCGCCGACTCGCGCGGGCTCGACGAGAGCATCGACGAGGAACGTCGGCTGCTGCAGCCGCTCGAGGGCTTCGGCTACCTGATCGACACGAGCCGCCTGCCGGCCCAGGCGCTTCGTCAATGGGTCCGCGACTTCATCGGCAACGAGCGCGCGGCGCTGACGCTGTCGTTCGAGTCGTTCGCGTTCAAGCAGGGCGTGCCGGCCGATGCCGACCTCGTCTTCGACGTGCGCTGCCTGCCGAACCCGTTCTACGAACCGGCGCTGAAGCACCTGACCGGTCTCGATCCACCGGTGATCGCCTATCTGGAGGCGGTTCCGGAGGTCGGCAGGATGATCGACGACATCGAGGGCTTCGTCATGCGCTGGCTGCCGGCATACGCGGCCGACAGCCGCAGCTACCTGACGGTCGCGGTCGGCTGCACGGGCGGCCAGCATCGCTCGGTCTACTGCGTGCAGGAACTCGCGCGGCGCCTCCGCGCGATCCGGCCGGTGCTGGTCCGCCATCGGGCGCTCGCCTGGTCGCTGAGGCAGCGGCAGGCCGGGCCCGTCGCCGCCTGACGTGCGAATCGAGAACGCCTTGCCCCAGGACCCGTCCCCGCTGCCGATCTTCCCGTTGAATGCGGTGCTGTTCCCGGGCGGCCTGCTGCCGCTCCGGATCTTCGAGGCGCGCTACATGGACATGGTGCGCCATGCGATGCGCGACGCGAGCGGCTTCGGCGTCTGCCTGTTGAGGAAAGGCGCGGAGGTCGCCGAGCACGACGTCGAGATCGAGGAGATCGGCTGCCGGGCGCGGATCGACGACTGGAACATGGAGCAACTCGGCGTCCTCGAGATCGCCACGACCGGCACCGAGCGCTTTCGCATCGTGTCGCGACGGGTGCAGAGCGACGGGCTGATGGTCGCCGACGTGGAGGCGATCGAGATCGAGCCACCGGCGCCGGTGCCGACCGATTACGAAGACTGCCGGACGTTGCTGCGGCGGATCGTCCAGCGCCTCGACGACGAGCGCGAAGCGAAGGGGCGCGGCGACGATGGCGAGATCCCGCCGTCCCCGATCGCGAAGCCCTACCTGTTCGACGACGCGACCTGGATCGGCAATCGCCTCTGCGAGCTGCTGCCGATCCCGCTCAAGGCGAAGCAGAGCCTGATGGCACTGACCGACGGTCCGACGCGGCTCGAGATCGTGCAGCGCTACCTGAAGCAGCACGGCATCGTCTGACGGTGACCGGCTATCGTCGCCCGCTCGACGAAGCGGCGCTCGCGCACAACTTCCACGTCTTCGGCGCGGCCGACTGCGCGAGCGAACCGCTGTACGCGGCCCTGTCGGTCGCGATCGCCGAGCAGCCGGCGCTGCTCGCGCTGCTGATGACCGCGCCGTATCCGCAACGGCGGCCGGTGCTCCTGTTCGCCGCGACCCACGACCTGCTGCTCGCCGGCGCGACGCATCCGCTCGCCGATTTCTATCGAAGTCGAACCGACGACGCCGCATGGCGGACCGACGTCGACGCGGCGGGTCCGCTGTTCGCGGACTTCTGCCGCGAGCGGCAAGACGAGCTTGCGGCCCTGGTCGCGTCGCGCACCGTGCAGACGAACGAGGTCGGGCGGAGCGCCGGGCTGCGCCTCGCGCTCGCCGAGCTCGAAGTCGACCGACCGGTCGCGCTGATCGACGTCGGGTGCAGTGCGGGGCTGAACCTGCTCGTCGACCGCTTCCGCCTCGAAGCCCGGTTCGCCGACGGCTCGCTACGCATTCATCCGCCGACAACCAACCTGACAAACGGTCGTTCGGGCGCTACGGTCGGCCCGCCGAGCGACGTCGTCGTCCGCACGTCGTTCGATGGGGCCGATGCGGGTGGCGATGCGATCCCGCCGATCGCTCGGCGATGCGGGATCGATCTCGCGCCGCTCGACGTGCACGACGAGCGCGACGCGCGCTGGCTGCGCGCATGCGTCTGGCCGAGCGACATCGATCGCCACGAACGACTCGCCGCCGCGCTCGCGCTCGCGCGTACCGTCACGCTCGACGTGCGGCGCGGTGAAGCCGACCGTCTGTTGCCGGCAGTCCTCGCGGACGTCGAGCCCGGCGTGCGGCCGGTCGTCTTCCATTCGTGGGTCGTGTCGTACTTCGACCAGGCCGCGAAGCGCCGCCTCGTCGACGCGGTGCGCACGATGATCGTCGAGCGCGACGGCGCCTGGATCTCGGCCGAGGGTCCCGGCGTGATCGCCGGCCTGCCTTCGGCGCCGGGTGAGGCCGACGACGATGCCGTGCGGCGCGAGGCGACGCGGTGGCACCTGACGACCCGCGTCGACGGGCAGGTCTCGAGCCGCCTGCTCGCGCTCAGTCATCCGCACTGCCGCTGGATTCACACGTTCTAGTCGCCAGCCGCGTCAACAGCGCGCGGATCGGCGTCGGCAGCCCGATCGAATCGAGCGCGTCCAGCGCGATCCAGCGCGACGCGCCGGGCGACTCGACCGCGCCCGGCGTACCGATCGCATCGGGTTCGATGCGGACGCGGAGCACGTCCGCGTGCAGCACGAAGTGCGTGAACCCGTGGACGAAGCCGGCGACGCGTTCGACGCGCGTCGCCGGTCCGAAGCGCGCGAGTGCGCCATCGTCCGGTTCCCCTTCCGGCAACGACCAGAGCCCGCCCCAGATGCCGGTCGGCGGCCGCCGCTCGAGCAGCACGTCGTCGCCGCGCGTGACCAACAGCAACGAAGCGCGCCGCGTCGGGACGACCTTCCTGGCCGCGCGCTCGGGCAGCGACGCTTCGCGGCCCACGCGACGCGCGAGGCAGGTCGCCTCGAACGGACAGAGGAGGCAGGCGGGCCTGCGTGGCGTGCAGAGGGTCGCTCCGAGGTCCATCAGGCCCTGCGTGTAGCGTTCGATGTCGCGTTCCGGCAGCAGCGACTCGGCGAGCGCCCACATCCGGGTCGCGGTCGCGGCCGCCGCGGGCGATCCTTCGATCAGGAAGACGCGCGCCAGCACCCGCTTGACGTTGCCGTCGAGGATCGCGGCCTTCCGACCGTAGGCGAACGCCGCGATCGCCCCCGCCGTCGAGCGCCCGATGCCGGGAAGCGCCGCGAGCGCCTCGACGGTATCCGGGAATCGTCCGTCGTGCAGCGCGACGACGCGCCCCGCGGTCGCGTGCAGGTTGCGCGCGCGCGAGTAGTAGCCGAGGCCGCCCCAGTGCCGCATCACGTCGTCGAGCGGCGCGGCGGCCAGTGCGCGGACGTCCGGAAAGCGTTCGACGAAGCGCATGTAGAACGGGACGACCGCGGCCACCTGCGTCTGCTGCAGCATGATCTCGGCCAGCCAAACGCGGTATGCGTCGCGCGTCCCCCCGAGCTGCTGCCATGGCAACGTCTGGCGACCGTGCCCCCGCTGCCACGCGATCAGCGTCGCCGCGAACGACGCGGCCGACGGCGCCGCTGCGGACACCGCATCCTCGCCTTCGATCAAAGGATCAGCGCGCCCTGCTCCGCATCGATGCGCGCGTGCAGGATCGTCTGCAGCGATTCGTCGAGGTCGCGCAGCTCGTCGAGCAGCACGTTGACTTCGCCCTCGCCGGTCGCCACCTCGTCGAGGCGCTCCTCGAGCGTCTCGCTGGTGTCCTGGATGTGCTTGATCGAATCGAGCCGGCGGCGCAACTGGCTCTGGTGCTCGCGGATCTGTCCTTCGAGCGGCGCCATCACCGCCTTCAACCAGGCTTCGACATCGCGGTTCGCGGCCTCGAACGTCTCGCGCACGCGGCTCGCGATCGACTCGAAGAACTTCTGCGTGAGCACCAGCTGGTCGTTCGAGAAGATGACGATCAGCCCGAAGCGATCGTGATAGATGTCCTCGACGCGTACCACCTCGCTCTGGTACCGCGCGAGCGAGAACTTCATCGGTGCCGCCAGCATCATCCCGTGGTCGCTCGCGAACTTGCGATACATGCCGGCGACCATGTTCGCGATCTCGTCGGTCTTCGCCTGCGAACGCGCGAGGCGCGCCCGCGAACTTTCGAAGAAGCCCTCCATGACGCCGCGGAGCCCGGTCGAGAACCACGAGCGCACCATCCGCTCGCGCGTCGTGCGGATCTCCTCGCGGAGCGGCGTCACGCCGAGCTCGGTGAAGAGCTCGCCCGAGGCTTTCGCGAACACGGATCGCAGCGCCTGGAATGCGACCAGGCTGCGATCGAACGCCGACTTCTCGGTCCGCACGCGCGAGACCATGTGCATCACGACGCTGCTGTTCTTGCCGCGTAGCGCGCTCAGGTCGGCGGCCTGACGCTCGAAGCCCGTGACGCGCGCCTGCAGGACGCTGCGCGTCCCGTCGACCAGCTCGCCGAGCTCGCGGTCGACGATGTCCTGGAAGATCTCCTGCTTGTGCGGGATCAGCTCGATCGACAGCGCGCGCTCGAGGTCGGGGAGGCGGCTCCTCTTCAGCAGCGCGTCGTCGTTGTTCACCTTCGCGCTCAGGCCCTTCTGCGCCGAGACCGGAAAGATCTGCGCCGGATCGAGCTCGAGCGTCCGCGCACAGCTCTCGACCTGCCGCGCGATCATGGCGTCGATCTCGTGGCGCGGCGTCAGGTCGTCCCACAGGCTGTCGATCTTGTTGAGCACCACGATCCGTCCGCGGCCGCGTGCCTTCGAGATGTGCTGACGCCAGACCTCGATGTCGGTCTTCGTGACGCCGGTGTCGGCGGCCAGGATGAAGAGCACGGCGTGCGCGTTCGGGATCAGGTTCAGCGTCAGCTCGGGCTCGGTGCCGATCGCGTTCAGCCCCGGCGTGTCGAGGATGATCAGCCCCTGCGCGAGCAGCGGATGCGGGAAGTTGACGATCGCGTGCCGCCACATCGAGATCTCGACGGTGCCGTCGGCATCGACCAGCATCCGGTGGTCCGGATCGTCGGCATCGTGAAGACCGTAGCGCTGCGCCTCCTCGGCCGGAACGCGCTTCGTCAGGCCCACCTGGCGGAACGCGTCGAGCATCCCGTCGCCCGATCCGGTATCGAGCGGATAGACCTGCCACTCGTCGTGCAGCGCCCGGTAGTCGGCGGTCGTCGCGTGCTGCGCGCGGGTCTCGATCGGCAACAGCCGGATCGATGGCGGCAGCGTCTCGTCGTACATCAGCTCGGTCGGGCACATCGTCGTGCGGCCGGCCGACGACGGCAGAATGCGCTTGCCGTAGTCCGCGAAGAAGATCGCGTTGATCAGCTCCGACTTGCCGCGCGAGAACTCCGCGATGAACGCGATCATCAGGCGATCGTCGGCGAGCTGCGCGACGAGGCGGCCGATGCGCGAGTCGATCTCGCGGTCGCCGAGTTGCGTCTTCTGCAGCCACGCGCGATACCGCTCGATCTCCCGGGTGAGCTCGAATCGCCACGTGCTGTATTCCTGAAACTTCTCGACGAGACTGTGCATGATGGACGGCCGCACGAGACGTCGTGCGAGATGGCCGTGGGCCACGATCGGAGGGCCGGGCCAGCATAAGGCCTGCCCACCCTTCGGCATAGGGCGAACAAGGGGCGAGACGCCGCTTGTCGCTCGGTTAAGACAGGCGGGCCGGACCCCGCGCCGCCGGTCGGCGCGTGGCCGCCGGCCGGCGCATCGCGAATCCCGGTGCCGCGAATCTCAGGCGGGAAGTCAGTGCTGGCAGCGCGGACAGTAGAAGGTCGACCGCTGACCCTGCCGGATCGTGCGGATCGGCACGCCGCAGATCCGGCAGGGCAGCCCGGTCCGGTCGTAGACGAAGGTGTCGAGCTGGAAGTAGCCGGACGCGCCGTCGGCACCGACGAAGTCGCGAAGCGTGCTGCCGCCACGCGTGATGGCGTCGGCGAGCGTTTCGCGGATCGCGGCCGCGAGCAGCACGTAGCGCGCGAGCGAGATCCGTCCGGCCGCCGTCCGCGGGTGGATACGGGCCCGGAACAGGCTCTCGGACGCGTAGATGTTGCCGACGCCGACCACCGCCTCGCCGGCGAGCAGAAAGGGTTTAACAGCAAGCGAGCGACCGCGCGACAGGCGGTGCAGCAGCACCCCGCCCTGCGCACCGGCGAACGCGTCGGAGAACGGCTCGACCCCGAGCTTCCGGAACGGCGCGCTGGCGAGGACCGGGCCGTCGCCGGCGGCGTGCCACAGCACGAGGCCGAAGCGCCGCGGGTCGTTGAAGCGCAGCACCCGGTCGCCGAGGACGAAGTCGACGTGGTCGTGCGGCCGGACCGGCGTCGCGGCCGGCATCACGCGGAGCGTCCCGGTCATCCCGAGATGGACCAGCAACGTCCCCGACCGCTCGTCTGCGCCCGGCGCCGCGCAGTCGATCAGAATGAACTTTCCACGCCGGCGTACGGTCTCGACGGACAGGCCGGCCACGACCCCGTCGAGCGTCTCGGGAATCGCGCGGCGCAGGCTCCGTTCACGGACGACCACGGCATCGATGCGTCGCCCGACGATACCGGGCTCGATTCCCCGGCGCGTCACCTCCACCTCCGGCAGTTCAGGCATCGGGCGACACGGTGAGGAAGGGTGACATACGGGTGGAGTCGCATCGCCGAATCGGCGCATGACGGGGGGTCCGCCGGTTGCCGCGATCGGTTCTTTCAACCTACCATCGATCCCAATTTCCGAGAAAACGAGGCGGTCGTGACGACACGAAGCATGGCGACGAACACCGGGCACCGCCGCCCCGCCCGCGGGCTGCGTCCGCTCGCAACGGTCCTGTTGTTGTCCGGCGCCCTGTTCGCCTCGAAGGAAGCGGCTGCGCAGCTCGTCGTGCCGCCCGCCCCGGAGACCGCCGAAGCGCTGCCCGACAACCCGCTGACGGCCGCGACGCTGTTCAAGCTGATGATGTCGGAGATCGCGTCGCAGCGCGGCGCGGCCGACGCGTCGTACGCGACCGAGCTCCGGCTCGCCCAGGA
>CAXTDA010000080.1:0-12027 GCA_964242935.1 uncultured Burkholderiaceae bacterium
CGTGGACTCCTTCTTCCGCAAGGATCGGGTGTCCGCGAAAACGGGTCAACTTCACAATGCCGCTGCGCCGGTAGATGCCGACCTGCCGATAGAGCGGGCAGTGGTCTGCATACTTCGCGATCAGGACCTGAGCCAACAAACCCGGTCCCGCCATGCCCCGCTCGATCGGCCGGGACGGTGCCGGGCTCTGGACCACGCTCGCGCACTGACCACACGCCAGCTTCGGACGGACGTGCTGGATCACCTTGAAGTGGCTCTGCACGAACTCGAGGACTTCGGAGACGTCTTCGCCAAGCGGCCGCATCGCGACCCCGCAGTCCGGGCACGTACAGTGCGGCGCCTGGTGCGTCACCGTCTCGCGAGGCAGATGTTCGGGGAAGGACCGCGGCGCACGCCGAAACAGCAACACCTTCGGCGAGGCGGCCTCACGCGGCGCGGTCGACTCGTCGGCCGGCACCTTCAAGGGCGGTGCTTCCACCGCTTCTGCAACCACGCGCAGGTCATCGAGCGCCAGCTGCAGTTGCGCCAACAGATCGCCATCCATCGGCTCGGCGGAACGGCCGAACTGGCGACGCTTGAGGCGCGCGATCTCGGCAATCAGCTTAGCGATCATCGCGTCGCGGCCGATCAGCAATCGCTTCAATTCTTCGACGTTGTTCGGAAGCGATGCAGGGCTGTGCATGCTTCGATTCTAGAGTGCGGCACCGTCCCCTTGAAGCAACCGGTCCCGATATTTTTATGCAGCGCGCGACGGCTGCCAGGTGCGCTCCGGTCGACGCCAGTCAATCCCTTCGAGCAGCATCGCAAGCTGGGCTTCGCTCAGATGCACGCTGCCGGACTTGGCCTGCGGCCACACGAAGTAGCCGCGCTCGAGACGCTTGGCATACAGGTTCATGCCATCGCCGCTCCACCACAGCAACTTGATCAGGTCACCTCGTCGTCCGCGGAACACGAACACGTGACCGCCGAAGGGATCGGCCTCGAGCGCCATCTGGACCAACGCAGCGAGACCGTTCATGCCGCGTCGCATGTCGGTGACACCAGCGGCCAACCACACCCGCGTATGCGCGGGCAGTCCGATCACGGCGATCGACCCAGGCAGCGCAGGACCGTCCGCAGCTGCAGGCCGTCGACGACACCAAGCAGTCGGATGGTCACGCCGGCGATGTCGATCTCGATACGCGGAGCGATTGGTGCGGGCTCACTCGCTCGAGCCGGATCGAGCGCACTGCTCGTCGAATTCACCGGGATCAACATCACTCCGGCGGCGTCGGCAACCGTCAACTCGCCGGCGCGATACTGACGCCGCCACTTGAACACCATGTTGGCGTTGATGCCGTGCGCGAGCGACAGCTTGGCCACCGAGACGCCCGGTGCACAGGCCGTGACCGCCAACCGATGCTTGAATTCCAGCGGGTAGTTCGGTCGGCCCCGTCGATTCGAAGTCCGGACATCTGTCGCCACTTTGGTCCCCACTATTTTTTGGTGGGCACCACTTTGAAGACCTGTCTACTTCTCGTCCATGCGGCCTTGGCATGACGCTTACGGCGCAACCTCGAGCCGTCGGCGACCTGCACTTCTACGCGCCGCCAGTCTGGCCGGGCCGGGATCCGCTGAAGCGCCCAACGAAAGTAGCTGAGCTCCGCGGCGAGGCGATCGGAGGCATCGAGCACACGCTCATCGCCAGCCTGATGGAACCGGCGGTCGTAACGATCACGGCCGCGGAGATCGTGCTGTTCGGCTTCGAGCTGGCGAAGGTAGACGGCGAGCTGTGCGAGTTCGTCCAGGGGTGGCTCGTACGACACGTTGCGTCGGGCGAGAAACGCATGCGGCGCGGCGACGTGCCGATGTAGTCGGTTCGGGCAATGGCGCCGCGACGATGCAGCCGCTACTCTGTCTGCGTGAGCCGACCGGAACTAGCTCAAAACCTTCCACCGAGGAGATCCATTAAATGCGACGTCGCGAGCGATCCCGGCTCCAGGCACTCAGCCCGCTGCGATTCTCGATCATCGGCCTCGCGATCCTCCTCGTGCCAAAGATTGCGCAGCAGGCAATGTGCAAGATGGCCCAAGCCGCCTCACCGGATGCAGTCTGCGCGAGTCCAAATCTGCCGCCGATCATGCTGGCTCTAGGTTGGTTCTTAATTCTTGTAGGCGTCGCCGGCGTTTGCTACAAGCGGTACCGACAGTCGACCAACGTAGGCTGAAATGCGGTTGTTACAAGCTCGAGCTTTCGTGGACGACGGACTAACCCTCGAAGAGCTCGTCGCCGAGATGCGGAAGCTATCGAGCGACGACGTCGAACTCGCGCAACGCGTCGCCTTTGTGTCTGTAGCCTGATCGAGCAGAAGGCCGACCCGGTCGCCGCCATCAGGACCGTGTTCTGGATCCATTAGCGGCCGGCGCAGCGGTGTGCCTTATCTTCCGCGCCTGTTCGAAGGCTTCGATCTCGTCCAGCGGGTAGAGGACGACTTTCTTCGACATCTTGATGTATGCGGGGCCGTTCCCCTTCGTTCGCATCGTTTGAAGTGCTCCGGGCGAAATCGACCAGCGCGTGGCCAGTTCCTTGATCGTGAGGTGCACCTGGGCTCCGCTCATCTTCGCTTCCTCTGTCAGGCCGCGCCACGCCATGTCGGGAGTGAGCGCGCAATTAGGTTCGTTGTCGTTCTGCCATGCCGCGTCGTGCCAGACTGCGAAATCGATCGCCGCCGCCTCGAACGGCACGTCCCCAAACCACACGAGTATTTCGTACGCGCCGTCGCGTACCGGCCGCTGCAATGGTCCCAGCCATCCCGTCCTCAACATTTCCCATCCCCCGGTTTCCGTCGTCAATTAACGGCTATTCGGGAGAGTAGCGGGGCTCGCCAGATATTACAAGCAATTGAAAATAAACGTTTTTCTTGTGAGAGTCGCAACGTGTTGCGACTTTCACAATTTGAGGCCGACTGCACCCGCCTCGCCCGTAGAATCGTCGGATGGGCACAACCAATCCGCCATCGACGCGCATAGGGCGGCCTCCGTCTGGGGCGGCGGCGAGCTCGTCTGGCCGCCGACGATGCGGTTCATGTTCCGGCCAGACGTGCCGGCGCAGACGTTCCCGCCGTGCGGCCGGCGGCGACAGTAAACACCGGCATTGTAAGCATTTCCATTAACCATTAGCCAAATTTGGTCGTTTGAATGAGCGAAACAGCGACGCCCGCCCCTGCACGACCCGAGCCTTCTCTTGAGCAGTTGGTGCAAATGGCTGCCGAACTTCGCGGGCTTGACCTTAGGTCGGTGACCGCTGAAGAGCTCCGCTTGAAGATTCTGAGATTTGTCGATGGCGATGATTTGCTTGTATCTACGAGGGACAAACGTCACACTTGGTACAGAGCCAGGAGAGTTGAAGATAAAGGCAACTTCGCTTCACTCACGGAGTTAATTTATCCCCCCGACGGAAACCGCGGATACGGTCGGGCTCACCTTCCTGGCGCTTCTGTAATGTACGGCGGATGGAACGTCGGTGTCGCATTAGAGGAAGTTGGAATTGAAAAAGGCGATATCGTAAACATAGTGCTTTACCGAGTACGGCCCGGTTCGGATGTGAGATGTTTTTCAGTTGGCAACTACATGGCTTATAATCAATCCGGTAAGTGCTTAGTCAGCTTTAGAGGCCTTGACCCCGTCATCGCGAGAATGAAACGAGAGAGGTTCCCACGTTATCTGCGGAAGGTTTTCGTCGATTGCGTTCTCACAGAATTCTTTGGTCGAGTCAATGCGGAGGGCGCCTACTACAAGTTGTCCGGCGTTTACGCACAATTCTTTACTGCCGGACAACATGGATTTATATATCCGAGCGTGAAGGTCACGCACGGACTGAATTTAGTGGTCGGCTCGCACCTTTTCGACCAAGAATTTGAAGTGCTCGAAGCGTGGTCTTGTCGAATAAAGGAGGTTTTTGGCTACGGCCTGTATGAGTGTCGCGAGTTTGTAAAATCGAATACCTTTCACCCGGCAGGAACAATCGAGTGGGGGGCATCTTTTCAACCGAGAGGGGTCCAACACACGGACGAAGGCGGTACTGTCTTCGACGACACGCCGGGATGGCGGACACCATCCAAGGCTACGTAGCATGTGTGGCCGCTACAAGCTCGAGGAGCACTGGCAGGAGTACTGCAAGGCTACGCGGTTCAACTGGCAGGACCCGCCGTGGCCGACGCCGAATCCGTTGAAGGGCAGCGAGGAGGCATGTCCGACCGACCCCATGCCGATCATCCGGCGCAACGAGAACGGCGAACTGTTCCCCGAGCTGCGTCGCTGGGGCTTCATCATGATGGTCCCGGGCAAGACGATCGACAAGGCGACCGGCGAGCCGAAGGAGGTCCGGCGCGACGTCATCAACGCCATGAGCGAGAAGCTGACCTCGAGCTACATGTGGAAGTGGTCGTTCGCGGAGCGGCGCTGCCTGATTCCGATGTCGAGCTGGGACGAGTGGCCCGAGACCGGTGCCGGCAAGCAGCGCGTGCGCGTCTCGATGCCAAGCGAGCCGGTGTTCATGGCGGCCGGGCTGTTCGATGAACAGGTGAACCCGAAGACCGGAGAGAAGGTGCCCGTCTTCACGATGTGCACGGTGCCACCGAGCGAATTTCTAGGCACGGTCCATGATCGCGCGCCGATGGTGCTGCTGCCGGAGCAGTACGCCGGCTGGCTCGATGGAGGCAAGGCAGCGCTGGAGCTTGTGGGCGTGCATCCGGACGCCGATGCGTTCGAAGTAAAGTTTGTTTCCAACACGCCGTAGAATCGATTGATGGGCCACAACTCCTCCCGCAACCCGTTCAAGCAGACCCGCCTTGATGCCGTCGACGCGTACGGCGTAGAGCCCCCCTCTGGACGCAAGGTGTCTCGATGATTGAGCCACCCATCGACCCGAAGGCGGGTGCCGTCGTTGCGCTTTTTAAGGGCGCCTTTTCGGCCGTGCCGTGGGTCGGTGGATTGATAGCAGAGGTGGGGAGCCTTTACCTGAACCCTCTTGAACGTCGTAAGCAGCGATGGATGGTGGAGGTATCCAACGCTGTGGATCAGATACGCGCGGAGTTCGGAATGGTCGTTGAAGACCTACAACACAATGAACGTTTCTTGTCATTTCTGGCACAGACGACGCTAATCTCACTCAAGAACCATCAGCAGGAGAAGCAGGAAGCGTTACGGGCGGCGCTAGTCGCTTCCGTCGATGCGGCTCGGTACGCGGATGACGTCGCGTTTCATCTGCTTCGCTATGTCGACGAACTCACGCCGTCTCACGTCGTGTTGCTAGCCGAAGTCGCGAAGAGGGTAGCGGATCTTGCATCACTGAAGAGCATCGAGCTTATCTATGGTGAGATGGCTTTATCACTCGATACCTCAGTCGACCGCACTGTGTTTCGCGCCTTTCTTCAAGACTTGGACGCTCGATTTCTGCTGCGGATCGGTGAATTGCTCGACTTCGTTGAGTTCGCCGATCGGGCAATGTATGTTGGCTTGGTTGAGGAAGACATTAGACCTCTTGAGGTGACAACCCTAGGGCGACAGTTTCTGAGCTTTATTGGCAGGTAGGTTTGCACCATGCCCGCAGTATGCGACGGGCGCGTTAAGTCGAGGAACAGCCGTAGTGTTTGATCTGCAACGTCGTTTGACGCGACGCAATGTTCGATAAAGTGAACCTAGAATGACAAATTTCAAGGACCACTGGCAGGAGGCCGGCGGCGAACCCCGCTCACGGGCTGCGATGAGCGCGACCGACGGACCACCATTTCGGTCATCCGGCGGAACAAGAACGACAATCTCTTCCCCGAACTGCGGCGATGCGTTCTGTCATTTGGTCGTCTGCGATGCTTGATCTAAAAGAGGTTACGTTCGACGAATGCGATCGCTTATTTTCTGAGGTGGAACAAGACTTATCGACGCAACGTATTTACGCTGCGATGAACCGCTTGTTTAAAATACACACCCTGCTAAGCGTCGATCTTGAGCGAGGGGAGATTTTTTGGCGAGGTCAGAAATGTCCTTCGGCGAAAGGGTTTGACAGCGTCTCCCGACTCAATTATCCGCCGCCCGAGCTTACACGCGTGGGCCGGCTCAACGACCTAGGGCAACCGTTACTCTACTGCGCGACCAATCCAGTGACCGTTTTCAACGAACTCCGCGCAAGAGACGGTGAATTCATCCACTTGATAGCGTTGAAGCACTTTCCCGAAGTCACCATTCGGATGGCGAAGATTGGGGATGCTTACGAGCTATTTCGCGCTGGGAACACTCGGCTGATCTCGGGAGGCGCGGCAACGCACCTTTTAGGAATGATGCGCCGACAGTCCGGTGATCCACGATTTATGCCAAACCTCTACATCGACGCTTTTCTCAGCAGTGTCCTAGCGGAACGAGATGCGGACAAGAAGGACTACCTCCAAACCCGTGCGATCGCTACCGAGGCGCTACGCAAGCGGCCGGAGATCGATGGCCTTTTCTATCCAACTGTTCGGGAGCCGACCGGAACCAATGCGGCCTTCAAACCCCTAGTTAGGAACAAGCTACAGATCGTAGCTTCAGCCGTGTTCGAAATCCAACGACGGCGACGACTTGGATTCTACGAATACGCAATAGTGCGGGATGCTGCTGGAATCGATGCCCCCGACACGGTGCGTTGGGCCAACTTCGTGCGGCTAGGTAGAATCAGATTTTTTGGTATGACTGAGGATGAGGCGAAGCAAGATGAGCTCCTTCACGAGAGTTCTGGGCTGCCGTTTAGTTACGAACGTGACTAGCAGCGTCCGTTCTGCGCAGAAAAGCTCGGACTCGCGCTTCCCGAATTTACGGGAAAGGAAACGTCGCCGCGCGATGCCGAATCTCAGCGTCGCGCCGGCTGCCGCGCGAGTTGTCGCGATCGCCCGTTAGGTCGTACTCGAGGTCGCGGGCCATCCGCGGCTGACGCGCCGCATCCCGCACCGCCTTGCCGAGCACCAGCTCGGCGCCGCCGAGGCCGAGCACCGCGTATTGCAGCGCGTCGTGGATATGGGAGTGCGGTCCCTTGTTCGGCGTCTCGTGATAGCTCGTCTCGTTCGCACTGCGGATCGGCGCGTAAGCATATTTCCCGTTGAAGCCGGCGCGGAGGACGCTGCAGGCCGGTGACAGCTGCAGGCCCGGCAGTCCGTCGAAGCTCCTTCCCAGAAACCACGACACGGCTTCGATTCGAGTCGAGATCTCGTTCGTCCGGGCCGGTCGCCAGCGCCACGGCGTGTGCACGTTGAAGATGTCGAACGCGGTGCGCTCCGTGTCGGTTGATCGCGCAGTGCCCGCGGGGTCGCCGAATGCGCCGATGACGCGCATCTGCGGGTAGTGCTGAGAGCAGTAGACGGAAAGCGTGTTCGCGAACCGCTGCAGGCCCACGTCGTCGCCGACCAGCTCATCGAAGATGACGACGCGTCCGTCCGCCTGCTGCTGCAGAAACACGCACGCCGGCGTCAGGCCGAAGTCAAGGCCCAGCACAACGCCAAGCTCCGGCGACGGCTCGAGCTTCTTCTCGGCGACGTGAAACGAGTCGCGGAAGGACGGATAGACCACATTCCCTGTCTGTGCCGGGAGGAATTCGGCGTTCACGAAGCGGCGGACCCAATCGATATCGTTCGAGGCTGCGACGCTTTCGTAATAGCCCGGCTTCAGGTTCTTCACGTTCTCGGCCAGGCCGGTGAGTCCGCCCGGCTGCACGTGGAACGACCATGTGCTCGGCACATTCTCGAATTTCTTGTAGAGCCAGTGGTCGGGATCCGTCATGTTCGACGTGAGGAGCAGCCCGGACCATGTGGACCCGCCGTTCTTCTGCGACGGGTATCGCCCGACGCGCGCGAGAGCGGCCTGCACGATTTCCCACGGGATTTCGGACGCCTCGTCGAACCAGATCGCCGTGAATTCGAAGGAACGGATGCGCTCCGCGTCCTCAGCGGTGTCGAGAGGAAAGAAGTAGACCTCGGATCGAATGTCGCCGGCCTCGATCGTGTGCACGATCGGGCTGCCCAATGTGAGGCGGCCGAACGCTTTGGGCATCCAGTCCTGATAGGTCTTGATCGTCGCGCCCTTCAGGTCGCGGTAGCTGTTGCGCACGACACCGAAGCGGGATCGCCGAAACCCATCCGGCCCCTTTGGCTGCGTGGCCGCGTGCGCGAGAAGCGTGATGACGGCCGTCGAGGACTTGGCGCTGCCGACAGGGCCGAGAATGACGCGGACTTCCTTGCGCGACTCCATGAATGCCTTCGCCACCGGGCCGGGTGGCTCGAAAGCAATCGTCGTGTCCGCGCTCATCGTTCGACCTCGAATGTCTTCGGGCCGCTGAAGTCGACGCCGCTGATGTTGAATGTCAGGCTGCCGCCCTGGGCGCCCCTGTCGGTGTCGAGCAGCCCCATGAGCTTCGCTCGGAGCTCGATCGCGCGACAGAACGCCGTGGCGTTCTCCGTCTTCTTGCTGAACTCGAGCGCTTCGGCCAGCTCCGCCATCGCCGATGCGCCGTTATAGGCGGCCACCTCCGCGGCAACCTTTCGCGCCACCGCCAGAGCGTCGCGGACGGCCGGCGCGCGCATCAGGCGCGCTGCGCTGTCCTTGGGGTGCATCTTGTAGCCCGACGCCGCCGCGGCGGCCTTGGCGGTGCCTCCCTTGAGCATTTCCGTGGAGTACCGCCCGTGCGACAGATGCGGGCGCCTGATGGAGTTACGGTCTTTGAAACACCGGCACGAGAAGCGTTTCTGCTCGGCAACCTGCCGCATGGCAGCCAAACGCGCGGCAGATGCCACCAACAAAAAGGACGCTCAATGAACGGACAAGCCATCTGCCGGTCGCCGAACAAGAAGGCCAAGGGGCCGAAGTCTTGGTTGCTGCGATGGGACGCCGGCATTGGTCCGGACGGCAAGCGGCACCGGCCCTCGGAGACGTTCAAGGGGACGAAGGAAGAGGCAGACGCCCGCCTTCGCGCCATCCTCGCGACGGTCGACAAGGGAACCAACGTCGCGCCGTCGAAGACGACCGTGGCGCAGTGGATCGACCAGTGGCTGACGCACATCGCCGCCCACGTCACCACGGCCACGCTCGAGGGCTATACGCACTGGTTGAAGAGCCGCGTTGTTCCGGCGATGGGCGAACTCGTGTTGCAGCGGGCGCAACGAACCCACGTCAACGCGCTGTATACCTCGCTGCTGACCGCGGACCCGGAGCTCGGGAAGAAGGTCCTTTCCGCCCAATCGGTCCAGCACGTCCACCGCGCTCTCTTTGAGTGTCTCGAACATGCGAAGGAAGACGGCCTGATCTCCACGAACCCCTGTGCCGGCGCCAAGCGGCCCGCCGTTCCTTCTGCTACGCAGGTCGTGCTGAACCAGGAGCGCATGGCGGCGTTCCTACACGGGCTGGCACCGCGGGAAGCGACGGACGATGAGAAGGCGCGGCGCCGTTGGCGGATGACGGACGCGAACCGCTCTTTCCTCTACTGGCTGTCGACCCTGGCCGCCTGCACCGGGATGCGTCGCGGCGAGATCCTGGCGCTGCGCTGGTCCGATGTCGACCTCGACGCCGGCGTCGTCCATGTTCGCCGTGCGTTGACGCAGACGCGGACCTTCGGCGTCGACGTGAAGCTGCCGAAGACGAACCGCGGCCGAACCGTCAACATCCCGGCGCAGCTGTGCACGATGCTTGTCCAGTACGCAAGGACCAGAAGGAGCTCTGGCTGCTGCTCGGCGCTCGCCCGAAGGTGGAAGCCGACGCCCTGCTTCTCCCCGGCTCGCCCGACCAGCCGGACGGGGTCTGCAAGCCGAACCTCGCATCCAAGCGGTTCTCAAGCTATGTTGCGTCCGTCGGGTTGAAGGGGCTGAAGCTCCACGGCCTACGCCACAGCCATGCGTCGCAGCTGGTCGCCCTCGGGCACGGCATGGCCGACCTCGCGAAGACGCTGGGGCACAGTAGCCCGGCGACGACGATGCGGATCTACGCGCACGCCATGGAGGGCGCGCAGCCGCGGATGGCGGCCGAGATGGGGCTGATGCTGGACAAGCTGAGGGGTCAGCGCCAGTGAGTGAGGACGAAAAAAATCGCTACCCACACCAAAATGTAGATCAAGACTCTTACTAGCCATCCACTGCGCTTCGCAGCGCGCGGTGTCACCTCTGGCGCCGAGCGAACGCCCGAATGCCCCATTCGGTATAAAACTAGCCCTGGAGGGTTGGGGGTGGCGCGGCTTACGTGTTCACGTGAGGCGGCGCTGCCGTACATCGTCGTTTGTGGCCACGAAGCAACTTGGACAAGAGCGCTGCGAGTTGCCTCTTCCTGCATCAACTTGCCGACTCGCAATGCCGCTTCGTCTCGGGCTAGGGCGCTGTTTTGAAGTGCGACTTGGATGGCGGAAATCTCCAACCGCATCTTATTCTCCGCAGTTTCAGCAAGGCGGACCTCACGTTGTAACTTCTCAACAAGGAGCGCCTTTTCCTGAAGCGAGATCTGCAAAAGCTTCACTTCGCGCTTGCCTTTCGCCAGTGCTACGACCGCCACGCCGAGCGCAACCACGGCGACCACCGGACTCCATGCCTCCCTGACAACATCGATAACGAAAGCAAGAATCGGAGCCATCGATTGACGCTGGTGGAAGTGGCGGCGGAACGGGTGAGATTCGAACTCACGGGGCAGTTGCCCGCCCGCCAGTTTTCAAGACTGGAGCCTTAAACCGCTCGGCCACCGTTCCGTGTGTAAATTCTCCCACATGCGCGGGACACTCGACGCCGATGGCACTGGTTGGACACAAGCCGCAGTCTGCCCGCGCGCAAGTTATTGACGCAGAAGACACAATTTTTTTCCTGTGTACCCTTGTCTTGAAAACTAGCGAGGGGGCGACTCCTCCGTGGGTTCGAATCCCACTCGCTCCGCCCGTGTCGCCAGCGTGCGGCAGCCCGCCGTCCGGTCGTCGGTCGCACCGTGCGATCCAGCCAACGACGACCGTTCCGCGGTCGTCGCGGCGGGTCACTCGACCTCGGCACGGCCCGTCAGACGTCGGTCAGGCATTGCGCGTGCTGAAGTCCCGTCGACCTACGGCACAAGGCGATACGATGAAGAAGCAAGCCCTGGACGACCTTGCGAAGCTGCGGATGACCGTGCGGCGCGTCGGTGCCGCGGCGAGCGCGGAGTCGAAGGCGTTTCGCGTGCTGGACGAGACACCCGGCAGCGAAGCGCTGGCCGCGTTGCATCAGGCCCACCACGCGGAACTCGACGCGATCCAGCAGATGCTGATGTCGCTCGACCTCTTCGAGCGCCGCAACCCCGAGCTCTGGACACCCGCCGACGAAACGGACCGCGAAGCCCGTCAGCGTTGAACCGCGAGGTCCGGGATGTCCCGGGAGAAGCGCGTCCGGATCGTCCGCGTCTGACATCGCGCCCTGACTGGCACGGCGCGCAGCCATCGGGTCGTCAGCCCGGCGAGTCCTTCGCCGCTTCGACCGCAGCGGCTGCCCGTCGACGAGAGGGCCGCGTCCCTTCCGCCTTTCTTTTCGACCATGCCGACGAACGCCATCGAACGAATCGACCTCACCGCGAACGGTCTCGCCTTCGAGGCGCTCGCCGCGGGCCCCGCGAAGGGACCGTTGCTGCTGTTGCTGCACGGCTTTCCGGTCACGGCGCACGACTGGAAGTACCAGATGGCGCCGCTGGCGGCGCTCGGCTACCGCGTCGTCGCACCGAACCAGCGCGGCTATGGCCGGTCGGCGCGGCCGGCCGGCGTCGCGGCCTATCGCCTCGACGGGCTGGTCGACGACGTGCTCGGGTTCGCCGATGCGCTCGGACACACCACCTTCTCGATCATCGGCCACGACTGGGGCGGCATCGTCGCGTGGCGCGTGGCATCCGACCATCCGCAGCGCGTCGAACGGCTCGCGATCCTCAACGCGCCCAATCTCGACGTCACGTTCCCGCATCTGCTGAAGAGCCCGGTGCAGCTCGTCAAGAGCAGCTACGTCGCGTTCTTCCAGCTCCCGTGGCTCCCGGAGATGGTCCTGTC
>CAXTDA010000081.1:0-10002 GCA_964242935.1 uncultured Burkholderiaceae bacterium
CGTCCGGACAGCTCGACGCTGAAACCGTTTCGCGAGGTGATCGCCGGCGCGACGGAGATGAAGGGCCTGTTCCCGCTCTGGCAGAAGGACGACAAGGTCTGGATCGAGATCCCGACGGACCGCGTCGACCAGCCGTTCTTCTTCTCGTACAACGTCAGCGACTCGGTCGGCGAGCGCGGCGCGTACGCGAGCCAGATGGGCCGCCGTCACCTGGTCGTGTTCCATCGCGTCGGCAACGCGATGCAGTTGATCGCGAAGAACGCCCGGTTCATCGCCGCGAGCGGCACGCCGACCGAGCGCGCGGTCCGCCAGAGCTTCTCGGACAGCCTGATCGGCAGCGCGCCGGTCTTGTCGCAGCCGCACGCGGACCGGCACTCGGTTCTGATCGACGCGGCCGCGCTGCTGATGACCGACATCCCCGGCTATTCGACGACGCTCGAGTCGGCGTTTCGCATCAACTACACGCTCGACCGCGCGAACTCGAGTTTCGTGCGGGTCCGCGCCGACGACCGGAGCGCGAGCTTCTCGGTCCGCGACCACTTCTCGACCGCCCGCCTGCCGGGCTTCGTGGCGCCGAACCCGCTCGCGCCGGTCCCGCCGATCGCGCCGCCGAACACGCCACCGGATGCGCGCAGCGTCTTCGTCGGCTTCGTCTACAACTTCTCGGCGCTGCCCGAGCCGATGCGGCCGCGCTACGCGGACGACCGGGTCGGCTACTTCACGACCAACATCGCCGACTACAGCGGCGACAGCCGGCCGAACGTGCGCACGTTCCTCGTCGATCGCTGGCGCCTCGAGAAGAAGGACCCGGCGGCCGCACTGTCCGAGCCGAAGGAGCCGATCGTCTTCTGGGTCGATCGCAACGTGCCGGTCGCTTATCGCGACACGATCGTCGAGGGCATCCTGGCGTGGAACAAGGCGTTCGAGCGGATCGGTTTCGCGAACGCGATCGTCGCGAAGATCCAGCCCGACGATGCCGATTTCGACACGCTCGACTCGCGGCATGCGTCGGTCCGCTGGTTCCTCGGCGCCGATGCCGGTTTCGCGATCGGCCCGTCGCACACCGATCCGCGGACCGGCGAGATCCTCGACGCCGACATCGCGATTCCCGACGTCTTCACCCGGACCGCGAAGACGCTGATCAGCGAAGCCTTGCCGCCGCCGCGATCGTCCGAGGGCGTCGGGGGCGGCGACCAGGGCCAGCAGTGCGACTTCGCGGCCGAGGCGGCCGGCGAGGCGGCCTTCGCGCTCGGCCTCCTCGACGCGCGGGGCGAGGTCAGCGCCGACAGCCCGGACGCCGACCGCTTCGCGCGCGACTACCTGCGGAACGTCGTCACGCACGAGGTCGGCCACACGTTGGGTCTGCGCCACAATTTCCACGCGTCGACGATCCGGACGACGGCGCAGCTGCAGGACGCGTCGTACACCCGCAGCAACGGGCTCACCGGCTCGGTGATGGACTACACGCCGTTCAACATCGCGACCCGCGACGAGCCGCAGGGCGAGTACGTGATGAGCGGTCTCGGGCCGTACGACTACTGGGCGATCGAGTACGGCTACAAGCCGATCGACGCCGCGAACGCCGAGGCCGAGCGACCGGAACTCGCCCGCATCGCGGCGCGCAGCACCGATCCGCTGCTGACGTTCGCGACCGACGAGGATGCCGATGCGGGACCCGAGGGGATGGATCCGGAGGTCAACCGCTTCGACCTCGGCAACGACCCGCTCGCGTATTACCGGAAGCGCTTCGCGCTGTCGCGCGAGCTGTGGGACCGGCTGCAGAACCGCGCGATGCGTCCCGACGAGAGCTACCTCGTCGTGCGCCGCAATCTCGAGCGCGGCTTCAACGAGATCGCCCGGGCGGCGCCGCTGATCGCGAAATACGTCGGCGGCGTGCGGACCAGCCGCAACCACGTCGCGCCCGCCGCGCCGACCCGGAACGTCGCGTTCGACTCGGGCGGCGCGCTGTACGTGCCGGTCGACGCCGCGCGCCAGAAGCAGGCGCTCGAGCTGCTCGCGACGCAGCTGTTCTCGGTCGACAGCTTCCGCTTCCGGCCCGAGTTCATTGCCCGGCTCGGCATCGACTACCTCGATCGCAGCGAGCCGAACGGCAGCAACAAGACCCCGTTCTATCTGCCCGGACGGGTGTTGTCGATCCAGACGAGCGCGCTCGACCATCTGCTGTCGGCGCCGGTCGCGCGGCGGATCGGCGACGCGGAGAACATGACCGGTCGTCCGCGCGACCTGCTCACGCTGTCGCAGCTCTACGCGTCGCTGCAGGGGGCGATCTGGAGCGAGCTCGCGAGCGGCGCCGACATCACGCGAATGCGGCGCAACCTGCAACGCGAGCATCTGCGGCGCGTCGTCGGCACGCTGCTGACGCCGCGCTCGGCGACGCTCGCCGACGAGCGCAGCCTGCAGCGCGACAACGTCATCGCGTTGAAGGCCTCGATGCAGCGCGCGCTCGGCGGCGGCCGCCTGTCGCCGGAGAGCCGTGCCCATCTGCGCGAGAGCATCGCGACGATCGACGACGCACTGCGCGCCAACCTGCTTCGGCAGGGCGCGTGAAGGACGAATCGTGATCCGCGAAGAGCTTTCACCGCTGGACGCGTTGCCGACGATCGTCCCGGAGGCCGAGGGCCGGCAGGCGGTGCTGCCGAGCACGCCCGGCCTGCCGATCCCGACGATCGAATCGCGCGGCGCATGGATCGTCACGCTCGCGGTGCTCGCGACCTTGTTCGCGCTGCAGATGGCCGCGGCGTTCGTCATCCCGATCGTCGTCGCGGTGCTGCTCGCCTATGCGCTCGACCCCGTCGTGTCGTTCCTGCAGCGGATCCGGGTGCCGCGCTGGCTCGGCGCGGCCCTCGTGATGAGCGCGCTGCTCGCGGCCGGCGTGTTCGGCATCTATGCGCTGCGCGGTCAGGCGCAGGCGATCATCGATCAGGTGCCGGCGGTGGTGAAGAAGGTGTCGCGCGCGGTGGACGTCTTCGACTCCGGTCCGGGTCTCGGCCTCGATAACGTCCGGCGGGCGGCCGATGCGCTGCAGCGGGCGACCGACCAGGCCACCGGCAACGCGAGCGGTGGCGGTTCGACGGTGGTCGTCGTGCAGCAGCCGGGCTTTCGCATGAAGGACCTGTTTCTGAGCGGCGGCCGGAGCGCGCTCGCGCTGTTCGGCCAGATGCTGATGATGTTCTTGCTCGCCTATTTCATCCTGCTCGCCGGCGACAAGTTCAAGCGCAAGTTCGTCAAGGTCGCCGGTCGCACGTTGTCCGAGAAGAAGATCACCGTGCAGATGTTCGATCAGATCAACCTGTCGATCCGGCGCTTCATGACGATGTTGCTGTTCTCCAACGTCGTGCTGGGGATCCTGACGTGGGCGGCGTTCCGTCTGGTCGGCCTCGACAACGCGCTCACCTGGGGCGTGGTCGCCGGCGTCCTCCACATCGTGCCTTACTTCGGCCCGGTGGTCGTGATGCTCGCGACCGGCATCGCCGCGCTGATGCAGTTCGGCTCGATCGGCATGGCCGTGCTGGTGGGTGGGCTGTCGGTGGTCATCGCGGCGCTGATCGGCCTCGTCCTGACGACGATGCTGACCGGCCGCATCGCGAAGATGAACACGGTCGCCGTGTTCATCGGACTGCTGCTGTTCGGCTGGATCTGGGGTGCCTGGGGCGTCCTGCTCAGCGTCCCCATCGTCGTCATCATCAAGGTCGTGTCCGACCACATCGAAGGGCTGAAGCCGTTCGCGGAGTTCCTCGGCGACTGAGCGCCGCCTCGGTCGTTCCACCGACTCCTGCGGCGCGGGGCTGCGGCTCCGACCAGGACGGGCTGAACGGACCCGTCTTCATCGAAGCGTCTTCGAGTCACGTCGCAACGACGTGCCAGGGCCGCGCACGCCGTTCGTCCGTGGGGTGATGCGTGCTGGTCGACGCGCGGGCTTGCGCATCGTTCGCCTCGACGCGGGCCGCTGCGCTGCGCTGCGATCGGTGGGTGATCCGTAGGTGGTCCGCCGGCAGGCTTCGTCGTCGGCAGTCCTGCCGTGCGACCGGAGCCCCGCGATGGAACTGAGCAGCGAACGCAACGATCTCGACCACGCCGCCGGCGTGTCCGGCGGTATCCGCCCTGCACGAGCCGGACTGCGGATCCGGCCCGCCACCGCGCAACCGACCGGCCTCTTCGCTGCTGTCGAAATGACCGTGCTGGTCATCGTCGTGGCGCTGGCCATGGCCCCGGCCATCGTGCCGGGCAACGAGACCGCCGATCGGGCACCGGCCGCGCCACCGCCGCGCCACGCGGACCTGCCGGCCGCTCACCAGGGCCAGGCGACCCCTGCGGCGGGCGACGCGCTCCGCGGCGCCGAGCAACGGCGGCCGGCGGCAGGCCTCGCTGCCCGCTGATCCGCCGTCCCCTCGGTCGAACGTCCGCACCCCTCCGTCCGCACGTCCGTCCGGCACGGCGCGCCGTGTCCGGTGCCGGGCTCGCCTCCCTTCATGAATGCTCATGCGATCGACCGTGATTGCGTTGCGGGACGTTTTGGTTGCCGGAAGTGCACCACTGTCCTTAAATGCGCGGATGGCAGCCCGCAAACCGCATCCGCCGTCCCACGCAACGCTGCCCGCCGCGGAGGTGCCGGCGCAGGCACAGCTGCCGCCACAGCCGCCGCCGGGTCCGTTGCCACCCGCGATCGGCATGGCGTTGCCGCGCGAACGATTGCATGCGCTGATCGACGCGCGGCTGCCGGGCGCCGTGTGGCTGCACGGCCCGACCGGCGCCGGCAAGACCGTGCTGCTGCGATCGTGGCTGCACGGTCATCGCCATTTGTCCTGCTGGGTGAGCGTCGATGAGCGGCATCGCGATCCCGCCGCGTTGTTCGCCGCGCTCTCGGCGGCAGCCGAGCCGGCCTGCGCGGGCCGCTTGCCGGCGTTCTCGCCGGAACATCGCGACGATCCGGCGGCCTTCGCCTGCGACTACTTCGGCCGCCTCGACCAGGCGCTGCCCGAAGGCCACGTGCTCGTCGTCGACGACGTCCACCACATCGCCGATGCGACCGCGTTGCTGCTCGCGCATGCGATCGACCGCTTCGACGGTCGCCGGATGCTGTGCTTCGCGTCGCAGCTCATGCCGGATGCGGCCTTCGCGCGGCATGTCGCGGGCTCGCGGCTGTGGATCGTCGGGCATCGGTTGCTCGCCTTCGACCGCGCCGAGGCGAGCGAGCTGGCGACCCGGCTCGGCACCGTGTCGCCGGTCGTCGACGACCTGGTCGCGGCGACCGACGGCTGGGCCGCTGGCTTGATGCTGGCGATGCAATTCGGCGCCGGCGGCGACGGGGGAGGCGATCCGGACGACCCGCTCGGTGCGGTCAGGACGCCGCTCGCGCTGCTGATCGCGGGCCAGGTGCTGGGCGGCGTCGCCGCCGCCGATGTCGTCAAGTTGCGGCTGCTCGCGGAACTGCCGCAGGTGCCGATGGAACTCGTCGACGTCGCGCCCGACTGGCGATCGGCCTGCGCCAGGCTGCAGAGTCTGTCCGAGCGCGGCCTGTTCGTCGAACGACTGGCCGCGGACCGGAAGTCCGCGGCGACCGCGACGACGCATACGACCGCGCCCGCGACCAACGTGATGCGCATCCAGAAGGGATGCTGGCGGCTGCACGACCTGTTCCGCGGTGCGCTTCGCGAGCCGGGCGCGATCGGTCGTCCCGACCTTCGGCTCGGGGCCGCCCTCGTGCAGCACCTGCTGGTCGCCGATCGGCTCGATCTCGCCTGGCGGCTCGCGGCTGGCCTCGATGCCGGACTGCTCGCAACGGTGGTGGCCTCGCACGGCAACGCGGCGCTCCGCGATCCGCACCTTCCCGACCTGCTGCAGTGGGCCGAGCCCCACGCCCGACGCTCGTCGCCGTCGATCGCGACGTGGCAGGCACGGGCACTGATCGGCAACGACAACGCCGCGGCCTTGCGGGCCGCCGAGGAGGCCTTCGCCGGTTATCACGAGGCGGCCGACGGGCCTGATGCGGCCGGCGCGGCGCTCTCGGTCGCCATCGCGTTGTTCGTCGTCTTCGCGACGATCGAGAACGTTCACGAAATCGCCGCTTGGGCAGCCCGCTTCGCCGCGATCGACTGGGCCGCGCTCGCCGCGGTCGGCAGTCCCGCAGAGCGGGCGCTGCGAACCGCCGGCGAGGTCGTCCACGACGCGCTGGTCCGTGGCCGGTCGCAGGACCGCGCGGCCGAATGCGCGATGCAGGACCGGCTGCTCGCGCACGTCGCGGCCGAGCTGCTGTCGGCCAACGAGACCATCCTCGCGGGCTCGCTGCTGGTCTCGGCGATGCGCCGCGCGATGCGCGTGCAGGACGTGGAGCTCGCGATCCTGCGCATCGAGGCGCTGTCGTCGTACCGCCGGTCGGCCCCGCACATCCGCGCCAGCTGGCACGTCGAGAACGGCTACTACTACACGCGGCTCGGTGCGCTGCCGCGTGCGCGCGGCTGCTTCGACGACGCACTCGCGGTCGCGGCGGAAAACGCGCTGCTGCAGCCCCGCATCGCCGCGCTGATCGGCCTCGCCCGTCTCGAACTCCTGCGTCATGCAATCGGGGACGCCCAGGCTTTCATCGCGGCGCTCGAAGCGCTCGGCCAGGATCGTCTCGGTCGATTCCAGGGCTGGGTGCTTCACTTGCGTGCGCGGGCCGAGGTTCTCTCGGGACGCGCCGCGGCCGCGCTCGAATCGATCGAACGCGCCGAACGCCTCATCCTCGATGCCGGCTTCCCGAGGTCGGTGAAGGTCATCCTCGATCTCGACAAGGTTCAGATGCTGTACGCGAGCGGCGCCGTCGACGCGGGGTCGTTGCTCGCCGCGCAGGTGATCGCGCGTGAAACCGAAGCCGACGCGCAGAGTCTCCGCGTGACCAGCGGTCTCCTCGAATCGCATGCGCTCTGGAACCACGACCGGCCGCGCGCGGCGGTGCTGCTCGAGCGCCATATGCGGCTCGCCCACGATCTCGACCTGACGCTGTTCGTGAACCTCGTTCCGTCGGTCGCCGCGCAGATCGCGGCGCGTGCGCTGCGCGCGGGACTCGCGGTGGACTTCGTAGTCCGGGCGATCGAAGTGCGCGGCCTGCTCGCGCCGCGCGATGCGCCGCGCAACTGGCCGTGGCCGATCCGCGTCGAGGTGCTGCGTCCGTTTCGCATCCTCCGCCATGGCGAGACGATGACGTTCGGCGGCAAGGCACAGCAGAAGCCGCTGGAGCTGCTGAAGTACCTCGCCTGCTGTCGTGACCTGATGGCCGACGCATCGAACGTCGCGCTTGCGCTGTGGCCGAACGCGGACGAAGCGCCCGCGAAGAAGAGTCTCGAGGTCACGGTGTCGCGACTGCGGAAGCTGCTCGACGACGACGCGCTGGTGCTCGTCAAGGAGGGCAAGGTGTCGCTCGACCCGCGCCGCGTGTCGTCCGACGCGAAGGCGTTCGTCGAGGCCGCCGGCGACGCGGAGTCGGTGGTCGACGGTCGCCATCATCCCGTCGACGTCGCCGAGACCGGCGACCGCCTGCTGCAGACGTTCAGCGAACTGCCGCTCGAGCACGAGGAGTCCACGGCGTGGCGGGAGGCGGTCCGCGAGCGCTATCGCGCCACCTTCGTTCGCGCGGTCCGCGCGTTGATCGCCTATTGGCATCGAGCGGGCGATGCGCCGCGCTCGACGGCGCTCATCGAGGCGGCCCTTGCGCGCGAACCGCTGGCCGAGAGTCTGTACCGGATGCTGATCCAGATTCATCTGGACGCCGGCAATGCGACCGAAGCAATGCGGGTCTATCGGCAGTGCCGGCAGATGCTGTCTGTGCTGATCGGCACGCAACCGTCGTCCGAGACGGAACGACTGAAGACCCTGATCAACCTCTGAAGGATCGAGAACATGTACGCGAGATCGCTTGCCGCCGTCTGCCTTGTCATTTGTTCGATGTCGTCCGCCTACGCGACCGACAGCGTGCCGCTCTGCAACGCGCCGCTCGACCCCGACTGCGTCGACCCGAAGTGGGGAATGATCGATCCGGTCGACAGCGACCTGTCGCTGGCCGCGCCATCTTCGCTCGCCAGGACCCCGGGTGGCACCGACTCGCACATCGCGATCCGGGCGATGCCCACCGCGATGGAAGCGCGCTCGTCGCGAAGCAGCAGCGCGACGCTGAAGGCCGTGATCGACGGAACGAAGCGCTTCACGCGCGAGACCGCGCGCCTCGCCGATGCGGTGAAGAAGGCCCGCTTCGATCGCGACGGCAAGGTCGTGCAGGGCGCCGCCGAGATCGTGGCGGCGGCCGAAGCCGCCCGCAAGGTGGCGACGAACTTCGCGTTGACGTTGTACATCCGCGTGCCGGCGCATCTGAAAGGGGACCAGAGCGCCGTGCTGTTCAAGAAGATCGCGGCGATCAACGAGCTGCTCGCGTCGTCCGGCAAGGGCGGTGGCGCCGCGGAGGCCGGCAAGCCGGTCAGCTGACGGCGCATGCGATGCGCGCGGACGCGACGTCGCCGATCGGCGATCAACGTCCGCGCGCATGCTTGAAGCACCCGACGACGTGGTCGTCGACGATGCCGATCGCCTGCAGGTACGCGTAGACGATCGTCGATCCGACGAAGCGGAACCCGCGGGCGTTCAGGTCTTTCGACAGCGCGTCGGACAGCGCGCTGCGGGCCGGCGCGGGCGAGCCGTCGCGCCGCTGGCCGACGACCGGTTCGCCGCCGACCCAGCTCCACAGGTACGGCACGAGACCGCCAAACTCGTCGATCAGCGGCAGGACGGCGCGCGCGTTGTCGATCGCCGCGCCGATCTTCCGCCGGTTCCGCACGATGCCGGCGTCGTTCATCAGACGCTCGACGTCCGCCTCGTCGTAGCGGGCGATCTTCCGCGCGTCCCAGCCATCGAACGCGACCCGATAGTTCTCCCGCTTGGCGAGGATGGTCGACCACGAGAGTCCGGCTTGCGCACCTTCCAGATTGAGCATCTCGAACAGCCGCGTCTCGTCGGTGCACGGAACGCCCCATTCCTCGTCGTGGTACCGAAGGTACGACGGGTTGGCCGGGTTGGCCCAGGGACAACGTCCGGGAGGCGTCGGTGCGTTCATGGCGTCGCGGCAGCGTCTTGAAAGTTCGGCCTGTCGCGAGAGGCACCTCGGCGACGACCACAATCTACCCGGTGGCCCGGTCCGGCGCGACATCGATTCGAACGCACCCGATCGGGCGATGGCGATCGGGCAATGGCGACACGCTCGCATTCAGGCATCGACCGGCGCGCCGGAGGCGACGATCCCCTCAGGCGGTCGGCGCCCCGCCGTCTCCGCGGCCGGCGATCGCCTCGTCGACGGCCTTTGCGACCACGTCGCGGAGCGCGTCGGACAGATGCGCGCGCAGGTTGTGCTGCAGCTGGGCGAGCACGCTCTCGACCTCGACATGCAGTGCCTGCGCGATGCGGGCGTCGAGTTCGGTATCGATGCGTGCCCTGAGATCGTCGATGACGGCGTCGCGGATGCGGCGCGCCGCGACGGCCGGGACTTCGGCCGGGGGGGCCGCCGTCGTTCCCCCCGGACCCCCCCGCACGGGCGGCATCGACGCGTCGAACTCCGGCAGGTCGAGCGTCGAGGGGTGCGACGTCGCCCGACCATCGTGATCCTGGGGCAGCAGGAAGGCGTCGGGCGCGTGCGATACCGTCGCTTCCCGCTTGTCGACGGACGGGTCGGCCGTCACGGCGTGCGCCGCGACGCCGCCGCCGGCCGTCTCACGGTCCGTCGGGTCCAGATAGGCGCTGATCGCCTGCTGCGGCTCGTTGCCGATGACGAGCGCGTCGGCCAGAAGCGATGTCTCGCGCGGCATCGCGCGGGGTACCTCCGCCGCGAACCGTTCCTCGATCGCGGCCGATTGACGAAGCGTCCCGGTGCGAAGCACCTGGGTCAGGACCGGCAGGTCGTCGTCGTGGGGGGGGAATGCGCCGGGGGGGCGCGGGGGGGGGGGGTGGAAGGGGAACCCCCGG
>CAXTDA010000081.1:10012-12004 GCA_964242935.1 uncultured Burkholderiaceae bacterium
GGTCAGCACCGGCAGGTCGTCGTCGTCGGTCATGCCGCCGGGACGCCCATGTCGTGACGGTTCAACGGATACCCGCGATCCTTGTAGAACTTCCACCGCACTCGGCCGGCCTCGAGGTCCACGCTTTCGGCCTCGACGACCTCGATCATGCGTTCGAAGCGGCTGAAGAAATCGGGCTGGTCGCGATCGAGATTGACGATCAGTTCGTGATGCAGGCAGGCGTCGGCATCGTGCGGTCCGGCAAGCAGGATCGGCGTCCGCTTCGCGAGCGGGTCGCGGGCGCGACAGTGCGGGATGAAGTCGAGCGCGCTGAACGTCCAGAGCAGCCGGTCGAACTCGGCGAGCAACGGATCGGCCGCGTAGAACACCATCGGTCGTCCGGTGCCGTAGCCCTTCCGCGCCAGTCGACACGCGTAGGCCAGCTTGGCCGGCGCGTTGACGTGGAAGTCGATGTGCGTCATCGATCGCGAACGCGCACCACGACACCGCCCGCGGCGATGCAGCCCGCGGTCACGCGGCGCGGGCTTCGAGGAACGCGGTCAGCAGCGGTACCGGACGGCCGGTCGCGCCTTTCGACGCGCCGCTCTTCCAGGCCGTGCCGGCGATGTCGAGGTGGGCCCAGCGATAGTTCTTCGTGTAGCGCGACAGGAAGCAGGCCGCGGTGATGCTGCCGCCCGGTCGGCCGCCGATGTTCGCCATGTCGGCGAAGTTGGACTTCAGCTGCTCCTGGTAGTCCTCTTCGATCGGCATGCGCCACGCCGCGTCGCCGGCCGCGCGCGACGCAGCGAGGATCTCGGTGGCGAGCTCGTCGTCGGGGCTGAACAACCCCGAGTTGACGTGGCCGAGCGCGATCACGCAGGCGCCGGTTAGCGTCGCGATGTCGATCACCGTGGACGGCTTGAAGCGTTCGGCGTAGGTCAGCGCGTCGCACAGCACCAGCCGGCCTTCGGCATCGGTGTTGAGAATCTCGATCGTCTGGCCCGACATGCTGGTGACGATGTCGCCCGGGCGCGTCGCATTGCCGCCCGGCATGTTCTCGCTCGCGGCGACGATGCCGACCACGTTGATCTTGAGACCCATCTCGGCGATCGCGCGGAACGTGCCGAGCACCGAACCCGCGCCGCACATGTCGTACTTCATCTCATCCATCGAGTCGCCGGGCTTGAGCGAGATGCCGCCGGTATCGAACGTGATGCCTTTGCCGACCAGCACGACCGGCGCGTCCTTGCTCTTGCCGCCGGCGTACGTCATGACGACCAGCTTCGGGGGCTGCGCCGACGACTGCGAGACCGACAACAGCGATCCCATCTTCAACTGCTCCATCTGCTTCCGGTCGAGGACGTCGACCTTGAAGTCCCAGTCCTTGCCCATCTGTTTCGCCGTGTCCGCAAGGTACGTTGGCGTACAGACGTTCGGCGGCAGGTTGCCGAGCCGCTTCGTCAACTCGCAGCCGTTGGCGAGCGCGACGCCGCCGGCGACCGCGCCGGCGATGGTCGCGGCCTCGGCCTTCTCGACCGGAAACACGATCTTCTTCAACGACCCGCCGTCGTCCTTCTGGCTCTTCAACTCGTCGCTTCGAAAGACCGCCTCGCGCGCGGCCAGCACGATGTTGCGCACGTTGTCGGCCGTGCTCATGCCGGCGATCGGCACGTCGGCGAGCGTCAGCAACGCGCTCCCGGCGCCGCCCGCGTCGAGCGTCTTGACGACGGCGCGGACGACCTCGGCCATTCCCTTGACCTTCAGCTCCTCCTTCTTGCCGAGGCCGACGACGAGCACGCGCTCGGTCGCGAGGCCGGCGACCCCGGTCATCATCAGCACGCCAGCGCGCTTCTGCGGCAGATCGTCGCGCTTGGCCGCCGCGGACAAGACACCGTTCGACGCCACGTCGATCACCGTCGCCGCCGGCGTGAGCTTGCGATCGGCATAGACGCCGACGACGACGCAACCGCTCTTGATGCGGTCCGGCGTACCGGCTTTCGTGCTAAATTCCAT
>CAXTDA010000082.1:0-11947 GCA_964242935.1 uncultured Burkholderiaceae bacterium
AAGGTGCTCCGTCGGGGGACGCCCGGCCTGCGGCGACCGTCGAGTCGGCGCCGGCACCGCACGGGGTGTCGGCGGCACCGCAGGCGCCGTCCACCAACCCGATCGGCAGCGTCGTCGTCACCAACCCGCTCGCGCCGCGGACGGTGGACCTGACGCTGCGCCCCGACGACATCTGGGACCGCATCCGCACCGGGTTCGCGATCCCCAACATCGACACGCCGCTGGTCGCCGAGCAGCAGGCCTGGTTTCTCTCGCATCCCGAGTACCTGCGTCGCGCCGTCGACCGCTCGAGCCTGTACCTGTTCCACGTCGTGCAGGAACTCAACAACCGCGGCATGCCGACCGAGCTCGCGTTGCTGCCGTTCGTCGAGAGCGCCTACAACCCGATGGCCTACTCGCGCGCCCACGCGTCCGGCATGTGGCAGTTCGTTCCGGGCACGGGCCGCGACTACAACCTCAAACAGGACTGGTGGCGCGACGACCGGCGCGACGTGGTGGCGTCGACCGACGCGGCGTTGACGTACCTGCGGGCGATCTACGAGATGCACGGCGACTGGCATCTCGCGCTCGCGTCGTACAACTGGGGCGAGAACGCCGTCAGGCGGGCGATCGAGCGCAACCAGGCCGCGGGCCTGCCGACCGATTACCTCAGCCTGCCGATGCCCGACGAGACGCGCAACTACGTGCCGAAGCTGCAGGCGCTGAAGAACATCATCGCGAATCCGGAAGCGTTCGGCGTCACGCTCCCGAAGATCGACAACGAGCCGTATTTCGTCGCGGTCGAGCGAAGCCGGGACATCGACGTGCGGACCGCGGCGCGGCTCGCCAACATGACGCTCGACGACTTCCGCGCGCTCAATCCGTCGTTCAACCGGCCCGTCATCCGCGCGTCGTCCGGGACGCCGCTGCTGGTCCCGGCGGGCCGCGAGAGCGAGTTCCGCAGCGGCCTCGCGAGCGAGGCGCCGCTCGCGACCTGGCAGGCGCATACGGTGGCCCGGAAGGAGTCGATCGAGTCGATCGCGGCCCGCTACGGCATGACGTCCGCGGCGCTTCGCGAGGTCAACGGCCTCGGGCCGAAGGGGCGCGTGCGCGCCGGCCAGGGGCTGCTGGTCCAGAAGAAAGGGCCGGCCGACGTCAACCTGCAGTTCGCGTCGTTCACGCCGCCGACCGACGGCGGCGTGCTCCTCACGACGGCGATCCAGGCGACGCCGACCTACGTGGTCCGGCGCGGCGACACGCTCGCGTCGATCGCGCGTGCGACCGGCGTGCCGGCCGACCGCCTGCGCACGGCCAACCGGCTGAAGGGCGATACGGTCCCGATCGGCAAGAAGCTCCTGCTCGCGAGGGCGTCCACCGTGGAGCGCGTCGGCTACCCGACCGGGCCACGGGCTACGCGGCCGGTGCAAGCCCCGGTTCCGCGCGTGACGTCGTCGCGCCGGGACGTCGGTGCCGGATCGACGCGATCCGGCGGTGCGGTACGCCGGTGAATCGGCGCGGCCCGGCCGTCCGGCCGCCTGAAACGTCGGCACTTCGTCGTGTCGACGGCGTTGACAGCAGCGACGTGGAATTCGGCGACACCGTACCCAATGCGCTGAATTCACAGGCGTTCGCGAAACGCGCCCGTTTCTTGCTTAACGCGGTCCGCTGGTGCGCCGTCGGTGCACGGGTATCCAAAAACGTCTCGGAGGTGGTGTGATCAAGCTCAAGCAATGGGTCACGGGGTTGGGATTGATGGTGGCCTTGTCGGCGGGTTCGACGGCAGGGGCGGCGACGATGCCGATCTTCACGGCGGGATTCGACGGCCTCGCGCTCGGCGCGATTCCGTCCGGGTGGACGGTGATCAATCGCAGCACGCTCGCCGCCGACAACTGGGGCGGCGGCAACGCGTCGATCTTTTCGGCGCAGGCCGGCGCGGCGAGTTCGTACATCGCCGACTCGTTCGAGGCAGGCGGCGGCAGCGGGGTGGTCAGCGACTGGCTCCTGACCCCGGTGCTCACGATCGGCAACGGCTACACCTTCTCGTTCTACACGCGCGGCGACGTCGACACCGCGAGCTTTCCGGACAGCCTGCAGGTGCGCCTGAGCACGAGCGGCGCGAGCACCGACGTCGGCACCACGCCGACCGGTGTCGGCGTCTTCACGAACCTGTTGCTGAGCGTGAACGCGACGCTCGCGCCGGGCGGCTTCCCGACGGCCTGGACGATGTACACCGCCACGGTCTCCGGCGTCACGGGGCTCACCACCGGCCGCTTCGCGCTCCGTTATTTCCTCGCCGACAATACGACGCAGGGCAGCTACATCGGCGTCGACAGCGTCGTCGTCAGTGCCGTGCCCGAGCCGGAGACGTTGCTGATGCTGGCGCTGGGACTGACCGCGATGGGCTTGATGTCCCGTCGCAGGGCGCGCGTCGTCCGCTGACGTCGCGTTCGAGCAACGACCTTTCGATCTTCAGGAGATTCAGATGGCACAAACCGGAAGCGCGCGCGATGCCCGTCGTCGCTCGCCCATCGCAGTCGCCGTGACGGTGCTGCTGGCCTCGTCGGGCGCGACCGCCGCCGAGCCGAAGTCGGTCGACGGCCTGTTGCAGTTCGCGAACGTCCGCGTCGTCGACGCGCCGCAGTCGGCGGCCACGGCGGCGCCGCAAGGCGGCATGCGGGCCTACAAGGACTCGGCCGACAGCGAGCTGCGCGGGCCGACCACCGAAGAGCTGCAGGACGCCGCGGCGGCATCGAGGCTGGCGCTGCGTCGGTCGGCGTCCGGCGCCGATGCCGCGGGAGACAACGAGCTGCCCACATTCGCGGTGCCGGGCGGCGGCGTCGGCGTCGTGCTCGACGAGTCGTCGATGCAGTACTCGGTCGTCGTTCGCCAGGCGGACGGATCGCTGAAGGAGGTTTGCGTCACGGGTCCGAACGCCGCCGAGGCGGTGGTCCGGATGCCATCCGTCCGGAAGACCGCCGCGAATCGGGAGATCCAGAATGTCCGCTGAGATCACGCGCGGTCACGCGTTCGGCCGGTGGTCCCGCGTCGGCGTCGCCTGCGCCCTCGCCTTCGCGACTGGCGCGGCCGGCGCGGCAGCGACCATCGTCATCACCAACGTCAACGCCCCGGGGATCGGCTTCAACGACACGACGCCGGCGGCGCCGGTCGGTGGCAATCCCGGGACGACCCTCGGGCAGCAGCGCCTCAACGCGTTCACGTTCGCGGCCAGCACCTGGGGTGCGACGCTGACCAGCAACGTGACGATCAACATCCAGGCGCAGTTCTCGGCGCTCGCATGCACCGCGACGTCGGCGACGCTCGGCTCCGCGGGCGCGACCCAGATCTTCCGCGACTTCCCCGGTTCGCTGATCGGAGGACACTGGTATTCGTACGCGCTGGCCAACAAGCTGGCCGGTACGGAACTCGGCACCGGCACGCCGCAGATCAACGCGAACTTCAACTCGAACCTCGGCCTGAACCCGAACTGCCTGCCGGGCTCGCCGTTCTATCTCGGTCTCGACAACAACCACGGCACCGCGATCGATCTCGTGACGGTGCTGCTGCACGAGCTCGGTCACGGCCTCGGCTTCCAGACCTTCACGAGCGGGACCACCGGCAACTACAGCTCCGGCTTCCCGTCGGTGTGGGACCGCTACCTGCTCGACAACACGACGAACAAGACCTGGGACGCCAGGACCGCGGCGGCGCGCATCGGCCCGGGGGACAACCCCCCGCCCCTGGTGTGGACGGGGGCCGGCGGCACCGCGTCGGCGCCGGCCGTCCTGCAACTCGGGACGCCGCAGTTCGCGGTCGTCGCGCCGAGTTCGGCGATCGCGACCTACATCGTCGGCACCGCGTCGTTCGGCCCGGCGTTGAACGCCTCGGGCGTCTCGGCCGAGGTCGTCCAGATCGTCGATCAGCCCGACGGCAAGACCGGCCTGATCTGCGATGCGGTGCTGTCGCCGGGGAACACGGCGGCCGTGGCCGGGAAGATCGCGCTGGTCGATCGCGGCGTCTGCGGGTTCGCGGTCAAGACGAAGACCCTGCAGAACGCCGGTGCGGTCGGCGTGGTCATCGCCGACAACGTCGCCGGTTCACCGCCGCCGGGACTGGCCGGCGACGATCCGACGATCGTGATTCCGACCGTCCGCATTACGCTCGCCGACGGCGTCGCACTCAAGAACGCGCTCGCGAAGCGCTCCCGGACCCGCACGGCCGGCGTGATCGGCAACCTCGGCGTCAACCCGAGCGTGCTGGCCGGCGCGGATCCGGCCGGTCGCGTGTTGATGTACACACCGAACCCGTTCATCAGCGGTTCGTCGGTCTCGCACTTCGATACCAGCGCGTTCCCGAACCTGCTGATGGAGCCGAACATCAACAGCGACCTGACGCACAGCGTCGTCGTCCCGCAGGACCTGACGTTCCGGTTGCTCCAGGACATCGGTTGGTGATCCGACGCCACCCAAACAAAAGCCCGCGACGTCGCGGGCTTTTTGCCGTTCGGCGGGCGGGGATCGCCCGTCAGGCGCTCCGCCGCGCCTGTAGCGTCCACAGCCGCGCGAGGTCGGCGGTGCCGTCCGTGCCGCCGACCGTCTTGAACACCTGCAACGCCTTCGCCTTCTGCCCTGCCTGCAGATAGGCGATGCCGAGATGCAGCTTCGCGTCCTCCGGCCGCCGCAGTCCGCCCTTCTTGATGCCCTGCTCCATCAACTGGACGCCCTTGGCTGCCTGTCCGTACCCGACGTAGTTGTAGCCCACCGCGACGAGGTCGTTGCCTTCGCGCGCCTGCAGCGCCGCCGCCTCGTCCTTGGCCAGCGCGGCCTGGCCCTCCGCGTAGCGCTTCGCCGCAAGATCCGCGAGACGCTTCTGGCGTTCCACGTCGGCGCCGGCGCCGAGCACCTTGTTCGCGTAGCCCTGGTCGACGATCTTCTTCGCCTCGGCGAAGTATTCGTCGCCGAGCGCCATCTGCGCCATCTCCATGTAGTCGTTGGTGGCCGTCATCAGGCCCGACGCGAGCTTCAACCGGTAGACGTCGAGCTGCAGGCGATCGGAGAACCCGCGCGTCGTTTGTACGCGCCCGAGCAGGTCCGCCCAGTATTCCTTCTTCGGGTAATAGGTCGCGAGCTTCTCGAGCGTCGCGACAAAGCCGTTGTTGTCCTTCTGCTTCTGGTAGCAGCTCGCCAGCGTCTGCAACTGCTCTTCGGACGCCGAGCGCGTCGTGCCGTCGTCGCTGCTCGCGGTTCCACCCGGCAATGAACGGGCGAGGCTCGCGCAGTCGCCCGAAAGGTAGTACGACTGCGTGAGGATGCTGCGCATCTGCGGGTCGGTCCCGCCTTCCTTCAGGTAGCGCTGCGTCCACGTCGCGGCGTTCGCGTAATCGCGTTGCGTGTAGTACTGGCCAGCGACGGACTGGACCATGCGGACCTGTTCGGCGGGAGGCAGCTTGCCGCTGTTGATCACCGCGACCTGTCCCGGGACGTCGCCGGACGCCGCCGCGACCGCCGCCCGCATGCGTTCGATCGTCACCTGTTCGGCCGCCGTCTTGCCGGGCGCCGCGTCGGCCTCGCGCACCTTCGCCGCGGCATCGGCGAACCGCTTCGCCTTCAATGCCTCCTGAGCGGCCTGCAACGGACGCCCGACCTCGGGCCGGAGCGCCTGGGCCGTCGCAGCGAGCGGAACGCCGATCAGCGCGATCGCGCACGAAAGCGCCGCGGCGCCACCGATCAGGGTGTTCGAGAACATGCGAATTCCTCGGGGCGAGCCGCGTACGCGGCTCACCCGGGTCAATTGACGAATTGCTCGTTGCCGACGATGCCGATCTTGGTCAGGCCGATCTTCTGGGCCGACGCCATGACGGCCGCGACCGAGCGATAGGCGACGAGCTTGTTCGGGCGGATGTGCACCTCCGGCTGCACCGGCTGGGCGACCGCCGCGCTCATCTTGCTCTCCATCGCAGCGCGGTTCGGCATCGCCTCGCCGTTCCACACGACCGTGCCGTCGAAGTCGATGTCGAGCTGCACGACCTCGGGCGGGGTCGGCGGCGGCGGCGGGTTGCCGGCCGGCATGTTGAGGTTGACCGCGTGGAGCTGGATCGGGATGGTGATGATCAGCATGATCAGCAGCACCAGCATCACGTCGATCAGCGGCGTGGTGTTCATGTCGACCATGACTTCCGGCTCGCCGGAACCGTCGCCCGATCCGATATTCATTGCCATCGAGACGTTCCTCTCTCAGTCGTTTCGTGCACCGTGCGACCGACCTCAACCGCCGCGCGGCGGCGGCTCGGTGATGAAGCCGATCTTGACGATGCCGGCGCGCTGGCAGGCGAACACCACCTTGCCGACGTACTCGTAGCGCGCATTGCCGTCGCCGCGGATCTGCACCTCCGGCTGCGGAACGTTCGGCGACACCTTCTTCAGCCGGTTGACGAGCGCCTCGACATCGGGGAGGCGCTGGTCGTTCCAGAAGATGTCGCCGTCCTTGTTCACCGACAGGTTGATGTTCTCCGGCTTCGTCTGCCGCGGGACGTTGACCTCTTTCGGCAACGTCACCGGGATCGTGTGCGTGACGACCGGGATCGTGATCAGGAAGATGATCAGCAGCACCAGCATCACGTCGACCAGCGGCGTGGTGTTGATCGCCGAGACGATCTCGTCCTCGTCGCCCGAATCCGAGCCGATCGACATCGCCATGGGTCAGCTCGCGCGTGCGACCGTCGCCGGCCGGCTGGTATTGACGACCGGTGCCGGCGCCGTGACGCGGGTCGTGCCGCCGCCGAGCAGCACCGAGTGGATATCGTTGCCGAAGGCCCTTACCCGCTCCATGCTCGTCTTGTTGCGCCGGACAAGCCAGTTGTAGCCGAGGACCGCCGGCACCGCGACCGCGAGACCGATCGCGGTCATGATCAGCGCCTCGCCGACCGGGCCGGCGACCTTGTCGATCGACGCCTGGCCCGCGATGCCGATCGCGGTCAGCGCGTGATAGATCCCCCACACCGTGCCGAACAACCCCACGAACGGCGCCGTCGAGCCGACCGTCGCCAGGAACGCCAGCCCGTCCTGCAGGCGGTTCTGGACGTTGTCGACCGCGCGCGACACCGACATCGTCACCCACGTGTTGAGGTCGACGCCGCCGAGCAGCCCTTCGTGACGCTCGGTCGCCTGCATCCCGGACTCGGCGATGAAGCGGAACGGACTGCCGGACTTCAGCGTGTTGATGCCCTGCGGCACCGACGGCGCGCTCCAGAACGTCTTGTTGGCCTGCTTGGCCTGCTTCATCAGCTTGGTCTGCTCGAACAGCTTGGTGATCATGATGTACCAGCTGCCCATCGACATGATCACGAGGATCACCAGCACGCTCTTGGCGATGAAGTCGCCGCCTTTCCAGAGCGCCTCGAGGCCGTACGGGTTCTCGACCGACTCGGTGGTGGCCTGCGTCGCGGAGACGTCGGTCTTCGCGGCGGCGCCGTCCCCGGTCGGCGTGGCCGGTGCTTCGGCCGCAGGCGTGGCCTGCGCGTGGACGACTTGCGGCAGGACCGTGCCGCCGACGAGCGCGGTAAACATCCACGCGAACCCGATCGCTCGCAACGTGTTGGTCAGTTTCATCATTTCTCCAGGAGGCAGTGGCTGGTACGGCGATTCGATCGGGTCGATGATCGCGGCGAGCGTCCTCGACGCCGGCCGACCCGACAGGATATTGCGCGACGGCTACTCGCGTTTGAAGACGAACGGCAATTCGAACACGACGTCGCGGCCTTGTCCCGCGCACTTCACGTCGCGCAACAGGATCTGCGCCTGGCGACCGAAGATCCGGTTCGTCTGGCTGACGACGACGACATCCTTGATCTCGCCGGCCGTCGTCACGGTCCAGCGCAGCACCGCCTCGCCCCGTTCGAGGCCCTCGCGCACCGCATCGCGGGGATAGGCGCTGTCGCCGAGGACCGTCGCGTAGTTCGTGCAGGCCGACCGGATGCTCGGTGCCGGCGGTGCGGCCGGTGCGGGGGGCGCCGGTGCCGGGGCCACCTGGGCGATGACCGGCGGCGTCGTCGGCACGACGGTCGTGGTGGTCTGGATCGCGTTCGGCGGCGGCGGAACGTTGACCTGGACTTCGGGCGGTGGGATGTACGGCGGCGGCGGACTGACGAACTTCGGCGGCGGTGGCAGCGAGACCGGCGGCGGCGGGGGCGGGGGCTTGATCTCCTCGATGATCTGCGTCTCGAGCGGCTTCTTCACCACCTCGACGATCTTGCGGGCGAGGCCGTTGACCAGCGCATAGACCAGTGCGATGTGCAGAAGGATGACGACGACGAAGCCGACGAGATGCTTGGTCGGATTCCGCTGCTCCTGCGCATAGTCCATAGATTCCACTCCATGACACGAGGTCGGCTTCGCGCGCCGACCCGTCGATCGCTGCGACGACGGAAATTGACGGTTGCCGATCGCCTGTTGCGCAAGGCCTTCGGGCGCTGCGATCCGACACCGGACTTCATCACGCCCGCCTTTGGGGCAAAGCCAGACATCGACTGATAAGCCCGACGCCTGAAGCCAGATTCATGCCGGCACCGTGCGCAGACTACCCGGCGTCTCGGCGATCCGTCGAACCTTTATCGAGAAGTGTCCGCAGGTCAGGCAGACAGCGGGCGCGCGGCGGCCCATGGCCGACGGTGCGTGCCGCGGTCCGGCAAGAAAAAAAGCCGCGAACCTGCGTTCGCGGCTTTTTCCAACGTCGAGACGATCAGAAGAACTGGTACGAAGCTTTGCCGTAGATGAAGCGTCCGCGCGGATCCGCGTAGCTGGCATCGTAGCCGCCCTGGAACTGGCCGCCGCCGTTCGAATAGGGCGGATCCTTGTCCATGAAGTTCTTGATGCCGACGGTCAGGGTCAGCCCCTTGATGCCGGTATACGACCCTTGCACGTCGAAGGTTTCGTAGGCACCGACGCGGCGCGACTGACCGGTGGCGTTGCTGTCGAAGTCCTTGTAGCCGTTCTGGAAGTTGTCCGTCAACGCGAGCGACCAGGGGCCATAGTCGTAGATCGCCTGCGCGACGTGACGATACCGCGCGATCACGCCGTTGGTCCCGCCGATCCCGGAGTTCGCATCCGCGACGACGCCGGTGTACGACCCGTCATCGTTCTGCTGGTCGTACCGCATGATGTACGTCGCGTTGATGCCGAGCGTCAGGCGTCCGGCCGCTCCCATCGGAACGCGGAGGCGGCCTTCGAAATCGACGCCGTCGACGTGCGCGTTGAACAGGTTGAGGTTCTGCTGGCTGATCGAGACGATCTGGCCCGGCAGGCCGTTCGAAGGCGCGCCTCGCGTGACGAGATAACCGTACTTGCCGAGGTTGTCCAGGATCGTCTGGGCGTCGACGCCGCCGATGAAGATCTGGTTGCGCAGCTTCGTGTCGAAGTAATCCGCCCCGAAGTGCACGTTCTCGGTCGGCTCCAGCTGGAAGCCGATCGACCCGGAGACCGACTTTTCCGGCTTCAGTCCGGCATTGCCACCGTTCAACGTCGCGAACTGCGTATTGCAATCGTTCGACGACGTGTTGACCACCCCGTTCGAGCCCGTCACGTTGCAGCGGAGCGGGTCGCTCACGCCCGACGCACTGACCCCCGTCGTGACCGGCTGGTAAAGCTCGTCGAGCGCAGGCGCGCGGAACCCGGTGCCGATCGACGCACGGACCAGGAACTCCTTGGCCGGCTGCCAGCGCAGCGACGCCTTCGGGTTCGTCGTGTGGGCGATGCCGTTGTACTTGTCGTAGCGGACGGCGGCGTCGGCTTCCAGGCCCTTGATGATCGGAATGTTGATTTCCGCGAACCCGGCCTCGGTGTTGCGTTGCGCGTCGACGTCGAGGAAGTTGCCGCCGTAGCCGGAGAGATCGCCGCTTTGCGCGGCCGTGCTCGCCTGGAAGTTGTAGTGCTCGTGACGGAACTGCGCGCCGACCGCGAACGTGAGCGGGCCGGCCGGCAGGTTCAGCAGTTCGTGCGACGCGCGGACGTCGGCCTGTCCGAAGTTCTGCCTGCTGCGGAACGCCTCGCCGTAATAGTTCGCCGCGCTCAACTGCTGGTTCACCGCGTCGGTGTTCGGACCGAAGGGATTGACGACGCCGCTGTTGAGCAACGGCAACAGGCGCGAATACTGCGGATAACCGTTGAGCAGGCTTTCCTTCACCTTGCTTTCGGCGAACATCACGCCGGAGTCGAAGTCCCAGCCGGCCGCGGTGCCCTTCACGCCGGCCAGGTAACGCGAACCGGTGTTCTCGTCGCGGATCGAACGACCGCCGCTGGCGTTCGTGCGATAACGCAGGTCGATCGGCGAACCGGCCAGACCGAGCGACGCGGCGAAGGCCGTCGGATAGTAGGGGCTCGACGTCGGCAACAGGAACGTCGTCTTGCCATACAACGAGTTGACGAACGTCGTGCCGTAGGCCGCGGTCAACGCCGGCAGGTTGGCGTTGATCAACGCGGTCAGCTGCGGGGTGTACGGGTTCGAAGCGACCAGCGCGAACTGGTCCGAAACCGGGGTCGCCTGGATCGTGTACTTGACGATGTTCCGCGAGCCGTTCAGTTCGGTGTAGGCCTGGATGTCCGGCGTGATCGCGAAGCGGGCGGAAAGACCCACGCCGGTTCGCGTCGACTCGGGGATCAAGGCAACTTCGTTGCCGGGGTCGTAACGGCAGTCGGACGCCACCGCGGTCGGCGAGCCGAGCAACGTCGCCGAACGCGGAACCGATGGCGAGCACCCCGGCGTGCCGCCGAAGGTCGGGTACTGACCGGCGAATGCCGGCGCGAGGAAGTTTCGGCTCGCGCCGGTCGACGACACGATGTTCGCCGGGAAGGTATTTCCCGACGTGCCGTCCTGGCCTTCGCCGTTGTTGATGACCGTGTTCGCGAAATAGCGATCGCGGCCGTAGATTGCCGCTTCCTTGTTGTACGACGCGTTCAGCATCACGTTGAAGCGGTCGCGTGCGATGTCGCCGTAGCCGAGCAGCACGTCCGACTGGTACGACTTGCCGGTCCCGCTGTGCGTCGACGAGCCGAACAGGCCCTCCGCCAACGCGCCCTGATAGTCGGTGCGAAGGATGAAGTTCACCACACCGGCGACCGCGTCCGATCCGTAGACCGCCGACGCGCCGTCCTTCAGGATTTCGACGCGTTCGATCGCCGCGAGCGGGATGCTGTTGACGTCGACCGCGGCGACGCCGCCGCCGCCCGGGACGCCACCGAACGGCGCCACGCGGCGGCCGTTGACCAGCACCAGCGTGCGCTTCGCGCCGAGGCCACGGAGCGAGATCGACGAGATGCCGCTGGTCGTCGCACCCGAACCGCTCGACAACTGCGTTCCGCCCACGACACTCGACGCCGAGATGGTCTTCAGCAGGTCTTCGACGTTCTGCGGCGCGAGGCGGTTGATGTCCTGGCGCGTGATGACCTGCACCGGGAGCGCGGTCTCGGCGTCGATCCGCTTGATCGACGAGCCGGTGATCTCGACGCGCTCGCCCTGCTGGACGGTGTCGGAGACAGGCGTCGTCTGCGCGAGCGCGGACGATGAAATCAACGCGATGCCGGCCAACCCCCCGCCGAAGGCAAGGCGCAGGCAACGTGACATGGGTGTCTCTTTGAACACGGATTCCTCCGAAACAGGTTGTGGCGACGGCGTCGTGCGCCGAGGACTCCGAAAGAACTTGTAGCGGGTCGCCACGAAATCTCGCGGATCCTTACGACGGTTCGAGTCTAGGGAACTTGGTTTTGAAATCGAAGCGGAAACGCGAGCCGCCGCGCAAAACCTCAACTTCGCGGCGACGAATTGTTGGATTTTTGCGACGGGACCCCGGTCTCTTCACGATCCTGCAATGCGGAAAAGCCCGCTGACTGCGCGGGCTTCCCGTCATGGCAACACCTGGAGAACCGCTTACATCCGGTAGGTCAGGCTCGCCCGGAAGATCCGCCCACGCACGTCGTAGAGG
>CAXTDA010000083.1:0-3737 GCA_964242935.1 uncultured Burkholderiaceae bacterium
GTCTCGCACCGGCGACGCGCGACGCGTCGCAGCCGACCGGCTTCGCCCCGTCGGTCGCGGCAACGCCCGCGGCGACGACGGCTGCCGCGATCGCGTCCGCGTTGATGAGCGGGCAGATGTCGGGCAAGCCCGCCTGGGCGACGCGAACGACCGCCGGGCTGGTCGCGCTCGCGTTCGGCCTCGTGCTGCTCGTCCTCGGCTTCCTCGCGCAGCCGCTGAACGTCCTCGTGATCGCGGGCGGCGGCGCGCTGGTCGCCTGGGCGGTCCGCTGGCTTCGCGATGCGGTGACGCGACCGTCCCGGGGCGCATGAAGCTCGCGGTCCGCATCCTCGACCCGCGCATCGCCGACCGCCTGCCGCGCTATGCGACTCGCGGCAGCGCGGGGCTCGACCTGCGTGCAGCGATCGACGAGGCCGTCGCGCTGTCGCCGGGCGACACGTCGCTGGTCCCGACCGGCCTTGCGATCCACGTCGAGGACCCGGGCTATGCCGCGATGATCCTGCCGCGCTCCGGGCTCGGTCACCGGCACGGCATCGTGCTCGGCAACCTCGTCGGCCTGATCGACTCCGACTACCAGGGCCAGCTGATGGTCAGCGTGTGGAACCGTGGACGGGAGCCGTTCTTGCTGGAACCGTTCGAACGCATCGCGCAACTCGTGATCGTTCCGGTGGTGCAGGCCGTCTTCGAGGTCGTCGATGCGTTCGAGACGTCCGATCGCGGCGAAGGCGGCTTCGGCAGCTCGGGAACATCGTAAGGAACCTTGCCGGACGGCACTCGTCACAAAGCCCATGCCCGATACCCGAACCTCCTCGCCGACCCGTCGCCGCTTCTCGTGGTGGTGGGTGCCGGTCATCGTCCTCGCGCTGATCCTGGTGTCCTTCCTGTTCCCGTGGAAGCTGAACTTCCTCCGCGGCACGGTCGCCGAGAAGGTCGCGGACGGCACCGGGCGCAGCTTTCGCATCGACGGCGACATCTGGCTGTATTGGCTGCAAGGTCCGCGTGTGACGATCGATGGCCTCCGCCTCGGCAATCCGGCTTGGGCATCGACGCCCGAGATGGTGTCGGTCGAGCACGTCGACACGACGGTGTCGCTCGGCAACCTGCTCCGAAAGCGCTTCGTGCTGCCGAAGCTGTCGGTGATCCGGCCGATCGCCAACCTCGAGGAGGGACCGGACGGCAAGCGCAACTGGTACTTCGACAAGAACCAGAGCGACTCGAGCACTTCGGTCGTCATCGAGCACCTGGCCGTCGAGCAGGGCCATATCGGGTATGTCGCCAAGCAGAAGAACACCGACGTGCAGGTCGACCTCGCGACGCTCAGCGGCGCCGACGTCGACACGACCGGCAAGGGCTCGACGAACGGCATCGGCGCGAAGGCGACCGGCAAGTGGAACGGTCTCAAGGTCGCGATCGACGCGAAGGGTGGCGACCTGCTGCGCCTGAAGGACACCGATACGGCCTATCCGCTCGACGTGAAGGCGACGATCGGCGGCAGTCGCGTGTCGGCGGCCGGCACCGTGACCGGCATCGCCGAATTGAAGGCGGCCGATCTCCGCGTCTCGCTCGCCGGCAACAACCTCGGCGAGTGGTACCGGATCATCGGCGTCGGGCTGCCCGAGACGCCGCCGTACCAGACGGCGGGCCACGTGCGCATCGCGGACGGCGTGTACCGCTACGAGGACTTCACCGGCAAGTTGGGGTCGAGCGACATCGCCGGCTCGGTGGCCTTCGAGAAGCGTGCGAAGCGGCCGTTCGTGTCCGGCACGCTGGTCTCGAATCAGTTCGACCTCGAGGATCTCGCGCCGATGACCGGCAAGCAGCCGGAGCCGAAGGTGGCGCCGAGGATCGTGGACGCGACGAAGCCGCAGAAGCTGATGCCGCAGCAGACGTTCAGCACCGAGAAGTGGGACACGCTCGACGCCGACATCCGCTTCACCGGCAAGACGATCAAGAACGCCGGCTCGATCCCGTTCGACAACATCGAGATCCACGCGACGATGCAGGACCGTGTCCTGTCCCTCACCCCGCTCGGCTTCGGCTTCGCCGACGGCAAGATGGGCGGCGACTTCCGCTTCGACGGCAGCGTGTCGCCGATGCGCGCGACGGTCGACGCCCGCTTCTCGGACCTGTCTCTCGCGCGGCTGACGCCGAAGGTGACCGAGACCGCGAACGCGTCGTTCGGCCGACTCAACGGGACCGTGAAGCTCGACGGCCGCGGCGACTCGATCGCGTCGATGCTCGCGACCGCGAACGGCACCGCGCAGATCGCGATGGGCCGCGGCGAATCGAGCTCGCTGCTGCTCGAGCTGATCGGGCTGCAGGGCCCGCAGGTGGTCCGCTACCTGCTCGGCGACCAGAACTCGAAGATCGGCTGTGCGATCGGCGACTTCGCGATCACGAACGGCGACCTCGCGACGAAGACCTCGCTCGTCGACACCGACATCAACGTCATCACGTTCGTCGGCAACGCGGACTTCAAGACCGAGAAGATGGACTTCAAGGTGAGCCCGCTGCCGAAGAAGAAGAGCATCGCGGTGCTGCGGACGCCGTTCAACATCGGCGGCACGTTCGCGAATCCGAGCGTGCTGCCGGACTTCGTCCCGCTCGGCGCGCGCGTCGGCGGCGCCATCGCGCTCGGTATCGTCAACCCGCTTCTCGCGCTGATCCCGCTGATCGAGACCGGCCCGGGCCAGGACAACGACTGCGTCGCGTTGCTCGCGAAGATCAAGGACGCGCCGGTCAAGGACACCGACAGCGCGACGCAGGTCAAGCCGGCGCCGAAGAAGACGGCCGCGAAGGGCGGTTGAGCCGACGACCTGACGAGCCGCGTCAGCGTCGCCGCATCACGTGCGACCAGACCGTCCCGATCTGGGTCTGCGCGATCAGCTCGTTGCCGGTCTGGCGCGCGAAGGCCTGGAAGTCCCGCACCGAGCCCGGGTCGGTCGCGAGCACGCGCAGCAGCTTGCCGCTGCCGAGCGTCGACAGCGCCTTCTTCGCCCGCAGGATCGGCAACGGGCACGCGAGTCCGCGTGCATCCACTTCGGCGTCGATGGTCGGTTCGGGCGGCATGCGTGCTCGGGATTCGATGATGATTCGGAGTGCCTACGTCGTCGCGGCCGGTGCCGGCGGCCTGCCCGGCAGATCGATGAACTCGACCTCGAGTCCCCGGGCCCGCATCCAGTCGGCCATCGCGTAACCGGTGCCGGCCCGCCACGGTCGCAGGCGATGCGGCGCGACGAGGCGGAACTCGGCCAGCTCCTCGTTCAGTTCGATCGTCCCGCTCGCCTCGACATGATAGGCGATGATCAACTCGTTCTTTCGCATGAACTCGTAGACGCCGATCAGCGTGATGCGATCGACGTCGAGGTTCGTCTCTTCCTTCAGTTCGCGCGCCATGCCCTGCTCGGGCGTCTCGTCGGCTTCGAGGAAGCCGGTGATCAGCGCGAACATGCCGTTCCGCCACGCCACGTTCCGCGCGAGCAGGATCTGGCCTTCGTACTCGACCAGCGCCGCGAGGACCGGCAGCGGGTTGTTCCAGTGCGTGAAGTGGCATTGCGGACACGCGGCGCGCGTACGGCCGCCAGTCTCGCGGGTCTCGAGCGGCGTCGCGCACGACGGGCAGAACCGCCAGGTCGTCACTTCGGGTCCTTGTCGCTGCCGAGCGCGGCATCGGCCGCCTTGCCGACCCCCTTGCCGACGACCTTCACCGTCCCGACCGCCGCGTCGGCAGCGACAAG
>CAXTDA010000083.1:3747-11705 GCA_964242935.1 uncultured Burkholderiaceae bacterium
CGTGGTGCTCTCCACGGCCTCCCGTCTTCACCGCAACGGGCGCGGGGGTATCGACCACCGCGACGACCGCACAGCCGCCGACGGTCGACATGGTCAGCACCAGCATCGTCGATGTCACGAATGCGTGACAGCGCTCGATGCCCCTGTTCATGGCGCTTCCGCGGACGGCAGCATCGGCGGTGACGGATGCAGACGCGCCATCGCATACGCGTCCACATACACCCCGTCGCGCAACGCAAAGGCCCGGTGCGTGCCTTCCACGACGAACCCGAAGCGTTCGTAGAGCCGGCGCGCCGCTTCGTTGTCGGTATAGACCGTGAGCTCGATCCGCAGCACGTTCATCCAGCGGTCCGCGCGCTCGATCAACGCGGCCATCAGCGCGGAACCGATGCCGCGGCACTGCCAGTCGTCGCGCACCGCGAGCCCGAGCCCCATCGCGTGCCGTCGACGCAGCGACGGGCCGAACGGATGCAGCCCGCCGTTGGCGACGATCTCGTACCCGCCCGGCGCCTCCGGGTTACGCACCTCGGCGACCAGCATCGTCGCGTCCGCCGGCATCTCGGCGATCCGCTTCCGCCACGACTCGCGCGACGTGTACGGCAACTGCAACGTGCCGCCGAACGCCTTCGGGCTGTTCATCGACGCCCACACGGCCTCGTAGTCGGCGGGCTCGACGTGACGGATCCGCATCCCGTCCGGGCCGGTGGGCCCGCGTGAAGCCGAGCCGTCGATCGACGCCGCCGCGGCCATCGTCGTCAGCGCGACTTGCCGCCGAGCGAGCCGCGGTTGTAGTCCGGGTCGCCGGGCTTGACCTTCCGGCCGATGCCGAGGAGGCCGCCCTGCTCGAGCGAACGCTCCTTCTCGTACGCGTCGATCGCGGGCCGCTGCGCGTCGGCTTTCGCCGTCTCGACGTATTCCCAGCGACCGTTCGGGTAGAGGCGGATGCGGTCGCCGTTCGCGGTGGTGCCGTCGAGCGTGGTCGGGGACGGGTCGACGGCGAATGCCGGCATCGACATCGTCGCGACCAGGAAGGACGCGACGACCCGGCCGGTCATACGCGCTCCTCGACGAAGCCGCGGACCGACGCGAGCGCCGCGCCGAGCTTGGCCGGTTCGGTGCCGCCGGCCTGCGCGGTGTCGGCCTTGCCGCCGCCCTTGCCACCGACCTGCTGCGCGACGAAGTTGACGAGCTCGCCGGCCTTGACCTGTCCGACCAGGTCGGCCGTCACGCCGGCGATCAGGCTGACCTTGCCGGCGTCGACCGCGGACAACACGATCACCGCCCGCTTCAGCTTCGACTTCAGCTGGTCCATCGTCTCGCGCAACGCCTTCACGTCGGCGCCGTCGACCTGGGTCGCGAGCACGCGGAGGCCGTTGCCCGACCTGCCCGCGACGTCGACCGCGCGCGACGCGAGGTCGTCGCCCGCCGACGACGCGAGCTTCGACTTCAACCTCCCGAGCTCGCGTTCGAGCGCCTTCACGTTGTCGAGGATCTGGCCGATGCGCTGCGTGACCTCGTCGGGCTGCGACCTGAGCGCGGACGCCGCCTCGTGCATCTGCGCGTCGAGCGATTGCACGACCGCGAGCGCCTTCTCGCCGGTGACCGCCTCGATGCGGCGCACGCCGGCCGCGACGCCGCTCTCGGAGACGATCTTGAAGAGCCCGATGTCGCCGGTGCGTGAAACGTGCGTTCCGCCGCACAGTTCGTGCGACGTGCCGATCTCGAGCGTGCGCACGACGTCGCCGTACTTCTCGCCGAACAGCGCCATCGCCCCCTTCTTCACGGCCTCGTCGTAAGGCAGCACGTTGACGCGCGTGGCGATGTTCGCGAGCACCTCCTTGTTGACGATCGTCTCGACGCGGCGGATCTGGTCGGCGGTGATCGGCGCGTCGTGCGAGAAGTCGAAGCGCGTCTTGTCGGCGTCGACCAGCGACCCGCGTTGCGCGACGTGCGTGCCGAGCACCTCGCGGAGCGCCTTGTGCATCAGGTGCGTGGCCGAGTGGTTGCGGATCGTCGCGGCGCGCCGCACCTCGTCGACCGAAGCCTCGACCGCATCGCCCACCTTGAGCTCCCCGTGCGTGAGACGGCCGTGATGGCCGAACACCTCGGGCTGGACCTTCAGCGTGTCGACGACGTCGAACCGCGCGTTGCCGTTCGTCAGCACGCCGGCGTCGCCGACCTGGCCGCCGGACTCCGCATAGAACGGCGTGCGGTCGAGCACGACGATCGCGTCGTCGTCCGTCCTAATGCGCTCGACCGAGGTCCCGGCCACGTACAACGCGGTGATCGTCGCGTGATCCTTCAGCTGGTCGTAGCCGACGAACTCGGTCTTCGCGCCGCTGTAGTCGACCGCCCCGGCGACCTTGAACTTGCCTGCAGCGCGTGCCTGCGTCCGTTGCACGTCCATCGCCGCGTCGAAGCCGGCGAGGTCGACCACGACCTCGCGCTCGCGGCAGATGTCGGCCGTGAGGTCGACCGGGAAGCCGTAGGTGTCGTACAGCGTGAACGCGACCCTGCCGTCGAGCGTGCCGCCCTTCGGCACCGTCGCCAGCTCGGCATCCAGGATCTTCATGCCGTTCTCGAGCGTCTCGCCGAAGCGCTCCTCCTCCTGCTTCAGCGTGGCCGCGATGCGGTCGCGCTGCTCGACCAGCTCCGGATAGGCCGCGCCCATCTGGTCGGCGAGGTCCACGACGAGCCGGTGGAAGAACGGCTTCGTCTGCCCGAGCTTGTAGCCATGCCGAAGCGCCCGCCGGACGATCCGCCGCAGCACGTAGCCGCGGCCTTCGTTGCCGGGGATCACGCCGTCGGCGATCAGGAACGAGCAAGCGCGGATGTGATCGGCGATCACCTTCAGCGAGTTGTCCGCGAGGTCCTTCGCGCCGGTCTCGCGCGCGGCGGCGGCGATCAACGCCTGGAACAGGTCGATGTCGTAGTTGCTGTGGACGTGCTGCAGCACCGCCGACAGACGCTCGAGCCCCATGCCGGTATCGACCGACGGCTTCGGCAGCTTGTGCATCGTGCCGCTGTCGTCGCGGTTGAACTGCATGAAGACGAGGTTCCAGATCTCGATGTAGCGGTCGCCGTCCTGCTCGGGCGAGCCGGGCGGCCCGCCCCACACGTCGGGCCCGTGGTCGTAGAAGATCTCGCTGCAGGGACCGCACGGTCCGGTGTCGCCCATCGTCCAGAAGTTGTCGCTGTCGAACGGCTTGCCGCCCGGCTTGTCACCGATGCGGATCACGCGCTCGGCCGGCACGCCGATCTCCTTCGTCCACAGGTCGAACGCCTCGTCGTCGTCGAGGTAGACGGTGGTCCAGAGCTTCTCCTTCGGCAGCCCGTAGACCTCGGTGATCAGCGTCCACGCGAAGCGGATCGCGTCGCGCTTGAAGTAGTCGCCGAAGCTGAAGTTGCCGAGCATCTCGAAGAACGTGTGATGCCGCGCGGTGTAGCCGACGTTTTCGAGGTCGTTGTGCTTGCCGCCGGCCCGCACGCACTTCTGCGACGTCGTGGCTCGCACGTACGGCCGCCGGTCGACGCCGGTGAAGACGTCCTTGAACTGGTTCATCCCCGCGTTCGTGAACAGCAGCGTCGGGTCGTTGCCCGGCACCAGCGACGACGAGCGGACGATCGTGTGCCCCTCGGCCTCGAAGAAGCGGAGGAACCGGTCGCGGATTTCGGCGGACTTCACGTCATTCGGACTCTAGAGGAGGGATACGCCGGCGCGCTTCGCGGCACCGGCGAGGTCGTGGTCGTTGGTCGCGAGCGGCAGGCCGCGGCGCATCGCCAACTCGAGGTAAAGCGCATCGTATGCGGTCAGACGGTGCGCCGTCGCAAGCCGCCGCAACGCGAGCATGTCGGGGCCAGGGTCATCCACCTCGGCGCCCAACGCCTCGATGCGCACGATGCCATCGTCGACGCCGGCCGCATCGATCCTGCGGCGCTTCTCGGCCTGCATCAGCCCGTTCACGACTTCGGCGTGCCAGATCGACGGGACGCAGGGTGCATTGTCCTTTAACGACTTCAGCAAGCGGACTGTCCTCTCGTCCCCCTCGTCGCGAAGAAGGAACGACAGCGCGACCGACGCATCGACAACGCAACGCACCGATGCCTCAATATTTCCGACCCGCGTCGATCAGGTCGCGCGCCTTCCACTTGCCGAGAGAGTACTTCCGGCGCAGCTCGAGAAGCCCGTCGACTGCGGCAGCGCGACGCGCGGCGACTTCGGCGGTGGTATCGAACGCCGGTACCAGCCGCGCCACCGGCCGGCCGTGACGCGTGATCGTGATCTCCTCGCCGCGCTCCGCGCGTTGCAACAGTTCCGAAAGATGCGTCTTTGCTTCGAAAGCGCCGATGGATTCCATGGCCGGTCGGTCTGGTTGAACTGGTTGATTTTGCCGAAACGCTCGAACGCCGTCAAGGCGCAATCCGGTCGATCCGGTCGGTCACGACGGCATCGATCCCCGCGGCCTCGAGCGCCTCCACTCGCGCGAGATCATTCACCGTGTACGCGAGCACCGCGAAGCCCGCACCGTGGAGCGCCGCGATCATCGCGAGGTCGAGACCGCGGTGGTTCAAGTGCACGCCGACGCAGCCGAGCCGGCGCGCCGTCTCACTCGCGTCCTCGGGCACCGCGTCGAACAGCAAGCCGCGCGGCACGTGCGGCGCCGCCTGCCGCGCCGCATCGAGCGCGTCGACGTCGAACGACGAGAACAGCGGCCAGCCGGCGCCGCGGCTCTGGTCGGCGAACGCTGCGGCAGTCGTCTCGCCGACGATGCGCCCGGTCCGGGCCGCGTGGCCGGGCGCCGGCTTGATCTCGCCATTCCTCCAGCTGGCGTGCGGGCGGCGCATGCGCCGGGCCGAACCACGAACCGGCATCGCGCGCCGCGAGATCCGCGTACGACGTCGTCGCGACCGCACCCTGCCCCCCGATCGTCCGACCGAACGCCGGATCGTGCATCAGCACCGGCACGTCGTCGGCGGTCAGCATCACGTCGAACTCGACCGCGCGATAGCCGCGCGCATACCCTTCGCGGATCGCGGCCAGCGTGTTCTCCGGCGCGAGCGTCCCGCCGCCACGGTGCGCGATCCGCCGCGGACCGGGCCACGGGCTCGGCGCCATCAGGTCTTCGTGGTCGCGGCTTTCTTCGACGGCTTGCCCGCCGGCTTCGACGGCTTGCCCTTCGGCGGCTCGGGCATCGCCACCGCCTGCTTCATCGCCACGTCGCCGAGCCGCACCGCATCGTCGAGCCCGAGCTTCGGCGGCTTCTGGCCGGACCAGACGGCGTCGAGCTCGGCGTTCATGATGTCGCGGACCTTGACGTAGTTCGGCAGGCGGATGCCGCGCGAGGTCGCCGCCTGCGATCCGGTCGCTGACTTCATCACGCCGGCGAGGCCGGGCAGCTTGTCGTAGAAGCCGGTACGCTCCGAGACGAGATAGGCTGCGGCGGTCCACGGCAGGCTGCCCGTCTTCTGGTGCCATTCGACTGCGACGACCGGCGTGGCGAGGTACGCGAGGAAGGTCGCGATGCCGTTGTACACGTCCTTCGTTCGCCCCTCGACGGCCCATAGCGCCGAGCCGCCGATGAAGGTGTTGACCGGCTGGCGCGCACCCTCCTCGTAGTACGGCAGCGGCGCCACGCCGATGTTGAACTTGGCGGCCTTGACGATGTCGCCGATCGAGCCGCTCGCCGTCGTCAGCACGCCGCATTCGCCCGACGCGAAGCGCGCGTCGCCTTCCTCGCCGTGACCCGACGGCACGTACAGGTCGCTCTTGACCCAGCTCATCATCATCGCGATGTGGCGCACGTGCAGCAGGTCGTTGAAGGTCAACGTCGCGCCGGGCCCGTCGAGCCCGTTGTTCTTGGTCGCGATCGCCTCGCCGTGCAGCGCGCCGAGGTTCTCGATGTGGATCCACGCCTGGTCGCTGCTGGTGTAGCTGCACTTCATGCCCTTGCCGGCGTCCTGCAGCGAGATCAGCTGCTTCTGCAGGTCGCGCCACGTCGCCGGCGGCGCGTCGGTCGCGATGCCCGCCTTCGCGTACGCGGTCCGGTTGTAGAGCAGGACCGGCACCGATGCCTCGAGCGGGAAAGCGCGCAGGCGATTGCGCTCGTCCTTCATGAACGAGACGGCGCCGGGGATGAAGAACTCGAAGTCCTTCGACTTCGCGAGCGGCAGGATCTCGTGGATCGGCTTGATGCCGTTCCTCACCGCGAGGACGTCGCCCGACTCGACCTCGCTCGCCTGCAGGAGGTCGGGCCCGTTCGGCAGGCTCATCGCGGCGATCCCGGCCGTCGTGGTCGCGCGGTCGTCACCTTTGTAGACGAGATCGATGCGGTAGTTCTTCTGTTCGCCGTTGAACGCCGCGACCATCGACTCGAACGTCTGCGCGGCGACGCCGGTCATCGAATGCCAGACGTGGATGTCGGTGATAGCGAATGCCGCCCGCGGCAGCGCGGCGGCGGCGACCAGCGCGAGCGTCATCGCGGCGAAGAGGGTGGAACGGTGCGAACCCGAATGCATCAGGCGTCCTCGGTCGAACGAACAGGACGCAGATTATAGTCAGCGCCCCACCGTCTCCCTCCCCGACCGCCATGCCGTCGATAGACCCTTCGCCGCCGCCTGCCGAACCGGCACCCGGGCCCGGCGCGCTCTCCGGCGTCCGCGTGCTCGACCTGACCCGGGTCCTCGCCGGACCGTACTGCGGGCAGCTGCTCGCCGACCTCGGCGCCGAGGTCATCAAGGTCGAACGCCCCGCGTCCGCCGGTCACGGCGGCGGCGACGACACGCGCGAATGGGGACCGCCGTACGTCCGCGGCGAAGACGGCGACGACACCGACGTGTCGACCTACTACGTCGCCGCGAACCGCGGCAAGAAGTCGATCGCGATCGACCTCGCGAGCGCCGAGGGCCAGCGTACCGTGCGCGACCTCGCGATGATCAGCGACGTCGTGCTCGAGAACTACAAGGTCGGCCAGCTCGCGCGCTACGGTCTCGACTGGGCGACGCTGGCGCTTCTCAAGCCTTCCTTGATCTACTGCTCGATCACCGGCTTCGGACAGACCGGTCCGTGGGCGCGACGCCCGGGCTACGACTTCATCGTGCAGGGCCTGTCCGGCTTCATGTCGATCACCGGCGAGCGCGAAGACGCCTGTCCGACCTGTCACGGCGGACCGCCGCAGAAGGCCGGTGTCGCGATATCCGACCTGCTGACCGGAATCTATTCGGCGGCCGCGATCCTCGCGGCGTTGCTGCACGTCCGCGCGACCGGCGAAGGCCAGCACATCGACATGGCCCTGCTCGACGTGATGACCGGGACGATGGCGAACATGAACACCGCGTACCTCAACAGCGGCAAGGTGCCGGGTCGCGCCGGCAACGCGCACCAGAGCATCGTGCCGTATCAGGTGTTCCCGTGCGCCGACGGCTTCCTGATCCTCGCCGTCGGCAACGACCTGCAGTTCCGGCGTTTCTGCGATGCGGCCGGCTGCGGCGGCCTTGCCGACGACGCGCGCTTCGCGACCAACCCGGCGCGCGTCGCGCCCCCCGACGTCCACGTGCCGTTGCTCGACGCGATCCTCGCCGGCCGCACGCGGCACGAGTGGATCGCGCGGCTCGAGTCGGCCGACGTCCCGTGCGGCCCGATCGACCGCATCGACGAGGTGTTCGCGAACCCGCAGGTCGTGGCCCGCGGCCTGCGCGTCGACCTGCCGCATCCGGTCAGCGGCAAGGTGTCCCTGGTCGCGAACCCGATGCGGATGTCGGCGACGCCGCCGCGGTATGGGTTACCGCCGCCGTTGCTGGACGAGCATCGGGAGGAAATCCTGGCGTTGATTGCGAAGCGGTGAGCGGTGGCTTCGGGCGTGGTCGGTGCTGCGAACGCCGCTGGGTTCCCGCCTTCGCGGGAATGACGGGAAAGGTGAGGTAGTCGTGGTTGACGCCCCGGCGGGGACCCCCAGTCGTTG
>CAXTDA010000083.1:11715-11929 GCA_964242935.1 uncultured Burkholderiaceae bacterium
AAGTAGGGGTTGGATGTGTCCGGCGTCGTTCCCGCGCAGGCGGGAACCCAGTGTCGTTGCTCGGTCCATGCCTCACCAAACGCCAGTGGGTTCCCGCTTTCGCGGGACGACGGAGATGCACCTCACCCAGCTCGTCGCCCCGGCGCAGGCCCGGGCCGAAATTAAAGCCCCACCCCACGACACACACCATTGGTGCCCGCCCGCGCCCGGGCCC